>MNYL01000047.1 GCA_001873075.1 Fibrobacteres bacterium CG2_30_45_31
TGAGACATGTGGGCGAAGGCGAGGGCATCCCTTCCGATGATCCCGATCAGCAGATCGGTGCGGAAGATCCCCATCTCTGGCTTGATCCTCTCGCGGTAAAAACCATTGCGGAAGAACTCGCCAAAGTGATCAGCAAGGAATTCAAGGTGGATTTGAGCGCCCGCAGTGTGGTGCTTTCCCAAAAGCTGACGGCTCTGGACAATTCCATTCGAGCCCAGGTGGCGGGCCTCCCTGTGGAGAATCGAAAGCTGGTGACTGGGCACGAATCCCTCGGCTATTTTGCAGAGGCTTATCATTTTAAGCTGGTGGGGGCGATTATCCCGAGCATCACCACACAGGCCGAAGTTTCCGCCTCTGAACTCGCGACGTTGAAATCGCTCATTGCAGCAAACAAAGTAAAGGTGGTGTTCACGGAAATCGGAACTCCTGCAAAAGTTGCGGAAGTGCTCGCCAAAGAAGCGAACGTGAAAGCGGTCGCAATTCACACACATTTACTGCCAGAGGATGGCTCGTATTTTACCATGATGAATAATCTTTCCACCACCATTACCGAGAGCCTCAAATAGTGTCCCTTTTTATAGATCCTTTTTTGAATAATGGATTTATGCTGAATGCCCTTGCCGCAGGCACGTTGGTGGCCATCGCCTGTGGCATTGTGGGCACATTCATGGTTCTGAAAGGCCTCGCTTTTTTGGGAGATGCCCTTTCGCACGGGGTGCTCCCCGGTGTGGCGGTAGCGATACTTTGGGGGATTCCTGGTATTGTGGGTGCTGCCGTGGGTTCCTTGCTGATGATCGCAGGCATAGGCGTTGTCACCAAAAAGACGAAGCTTTCGGCGGATACCGCGATTGGCCTTTTGTTTGTGGGGATGCTCGCATTGGGCGTGGTGATCGTATCGCGCTCCCAGTCTTTTTCTGGAGATCTGGTGAAGGTTCTCTTCGGACAGTTTTTGGGAATTTCCACAATAGATCTAGTGATCCAAGGGGCAGCGACCATACTTCTCGCGCTGATGGCATTTGTGTTTCAGAGGCCATTTCTGCTTCTCTGTTTTAGCGAAGAACAGACGCAAGTTTCCGGGTACTCCGCAAAATTTTATCACTTTTTACTGTTGCTGATGATCGCCGTTTCGGTGATTGTGGCGTTCCAGACCGTAGGAACCCTTCTCGTGTTTGGGATGCTGATCGCTCCTGCCGCCTCCAGTTCCTTTATCTCCAGACGGCTGGGCTCCATGATGGTGCTCGCGAGTGGATTCGGGTTCATCGCGGTGTATGCAGGGCTGCTTTTAAGTTACCACTTTAATTTGTCCGCAGGGGCTTCAGTGGTGCTGGTGGCTGTGGGAATCTTTTTTGTGATTTTCCTTTTTTCTCAAAAATTAAAGCCAAGGAGAATCCATGCCACAAGATGCAATTAGTTTCAAGAACGGAGCTATTGGTTATGAGGGACAATCCGTTATTTCTGATTTGAATTTGACGCTTGCAGAAGGATCATCCTTGGCACTTGTGGGCGGTAACGGTTCTGGAAAATCAACATTTTTAAAAACCATCGCAGGCCTTTTACCCATCATCTCTGGAGACGTGCGCGTTTTAGAGGACAAGCCCGGCAAGCAAACGCTAAGAATTGCTTATCACGGACAATTTCACCCACATTCGTTTCTTCTCCCTCTGCGGAGCATCGATGTGGTCCGGATGGCGCGGTTCCCCCACCGCGGCCTTCTCGGGCGATTCACCACCGAGGATGAAATGATCGTTCGCGAATCTCTGGAAATCATGGGAGCGTGGGATTTTGCCTCGGAACCCATCAATAGTTTATCCGGGGGGCAAAGGCAACGCGTATTTCTCGCACACACGCTCGCAAGAAAAGCGGATCTTCTTTTGCTGGACGAGCCGACGGCGGGTTTGGATGTGCCAGGGATCAGCCTCTATGAACAACTTATTTGTAAATTTAAGAAAGAAGGAAAAACGATTTTAGTGGCGACGCACAGCATCAAAGAAGCCTCTCAGTGCGATAAAGTGCTTCTTTTAGCATCACGGGTCATCGCTTTTGGGACCCCCTCTCAAGTGCTGACACGCGAAACTCTGCTGGAAACGTTCGGATTAGTTGCGCAACTAAATGAGGAAAATCTTCTATTCGTAGATCCGCATCATCATGGGTAACCGGGAACAAAAAAATGGAAAGAAATACAAGACAACGCGAAGTCATTAAGCAGGTCTTTGAATCCGAAGCAAGGCCTTTGAATCCTTTGGAAATTCTAGATCTTGCCAAAGTCAGCTTATCCCGTGTGAGTCTCGCCACGGTTTACCGCGCCATCAAAGAATTGATCGAAGAAAAATGGCTCACTCCGGTGAAAATTTCGGGGCAACCCCTTTATTACGAAAGGGACCGTCACCACCATCATCATCATTTTTATTGCGAATCCTGTTGCAAAGTCTTTGAGGTAGAGGGTTGCATTCCTGTGAAAAACCTCACTCCCAAGGGATTCTCATTGGAATCGCATGACATTCTCCTCTCCGGGCGCTGCCCCGCTTGCGTTAAGCACTAAGGTTTACGAAAAACGACAGCCTTCTCAAGACTCCAGAAGCTCCCCACGCGGGGGATCGTTTCTTTGTTTATCACAGAAGTGTAAAAGTTCAGTTTACCTTGTGTGAAAAAAACTTTCATTTTGCTTTAAAAGTGGTTTTTCCCCAAAAGATTTTCGATGTTATCATTATGGGCATCGATGAAGGTGCCCTGTTCAAGGAGGCCCTTCAGTAATCAAGGAGGTTATCATGAAAAAGCTACTTTTTTTCGCCACCGCTGTCGTTATGCTTGGGGCATGTGCATCTACTAGTAATAGCCCTTCTCAGCATGACTCAGCCTCATTGAGTGCTTATTTTACGCATGTACAAGATTCACTCAAGGCAACACAATCAACCAATAACTAATTCCAAATGAATTACTTAACCTGAAACTCGGTTCGAAATTTCGGATCGAGTTTCTATTTATTCTCGGTGCCAATAAACCCCTTTTGGAACATTGACAACGTTCTCCCCATCCTCGCTACTACGAATGCGACCTTGGGCATCAAAAGAAGGGCCTTTAACACTCTTTTGAATCTCTCCCAGCAAAGACGGGTGAATCAGAGTTGTCCCTGTGACAATAAAGGTACCGCTCTTAGTCGCTACATTGGTGCCACCGACTGTGGTGAGCGTATATGTATAGGAGCCCTCGGAAGCGGTGACAATCCCAGAAAGATTCACGGTTTTCGCAGTGGTATCCACTACAACGCTAACACCGTCAACCATACCCGTGACAGTAATACCTGTGGCGTATTCCCAGGAATACCAAAAACTCACAATGGAATTCCCTGTAGCGATAGTTTGATTGGAGCTACCGCTGCCATGCTTGATGATTGAAGCCTCGCCTGTTGCAGAAGAACTCGATGTCACTGAAGAGCTACTGCTCGTTGTGGCAGGTGGCGCATACGAAGCCGCCGCAGTCAATAGTTTCGAGGCATAATCCCCGCCCCATTGGTAACCCGTACGGCGTTCATTCGAAATATCGGTGATGTTGTAGACTTTGATGCCATCCCGATCACAAAAGAAATACTGGTCATCTTCTACATTATAAAAACGGTACCACAGAGAAGCACCCGAAGAGGTCACAAAATCCGGAGCAACCCACGCCATATTGGCGACACGGTTTTTGGTAAACCACTGCACCGCACCGTTCACCGCAGCTTGTACCGCAGCCGTTTGATCTGGCCAATTCATCAAGAACGCAGCCACTCCCACAGATTCGCTACCCGATTTGGAGGGGAGCTCATAAGCGCGTGCTGTATCCGGTGCATACGTCACAGGATCGTGTTGCTGGCACCAGACGGTGAGTGTAGTACCGTTCACAATCTGAGCCTTCAGAGCAAATTCTACGGATTTATTGAGTGCCGTGGTGAGTGCTGTTTTTTGGGCACTCGTAATAATATCCGAATCAAAAGGGGCAACACTATTGATAATATCTTTAAGCAACACCATGACACGCACCATGGCGTTATCATTGTAAGTCGCAAGATTGGAATAAGCAACGCTACGTGCCGGGTAAACTTGAGGCCAAGAACCTGTAGAATGCTGAGCGGTGAGAATAAAGTCGATAGCCTTGCCCACGGCTGTTTTGAATATGGCTTTGTGAGTCGCATTGGTAGAAACTTTATATTGATTACACAAAAAGCGGATTTCGCTCACCGTGGCATCATTATCAAACATGCCCAGTGGAGTGGTGCCGTTGTACCAAGAGGACAGAGTCGCGCTACCATCCCAAGCGGAAAGATAATTTTCTTCATTGGCTTTACTAAAGCCACCGTGAGACATTTGCCATGTGGTAATATTCACGGCATAGGTTTCATCATCCGTTGCCACGTCGGTAAGATTGCTGTAGCTGCGATATTTGTCAAGTAAAGCAGTGACAACAGAAGGGGGGGTGTATTGGGCAAGAGTCGATGTAACGCCAAGCGCCAAAGCGATGACTATTTTAGGCAAAAAATCCATAACCTGACCTTTTATACTTGTGTTTAAGCGTAAATACCCTGAGATAATGGTTAGAATTTAAATCCATGGTGACTCAAAACATCAAATACACATTTTTTAGCGTTGTCCAAAGGCTACACCCCCTAAAAATAAAAAAACACCTTTTTTCAAACAAAATTGCGTCAACTGCTCAGAAATTGGCAACAAAATCTGCTTCCGGAGGTTTTCCTGTTCCTTCAATGCGTCCTTCCGGTGCTGAACACACGGGGGCATGCTTCAGGAAGTAGTTTTTTCATTGGCTCCTCTAGTGGGAATAAATATCATGGATAAATTATCAACACCCCCAATCTGCCCAAAACACCTTATTTTTGCAATTTTATTTATCTTATAGGGATGCTAAATTTCGTTGAGGTCACTGATTATCGGGAGTTCCTCAAGAACTACTACGAGCAGCGGAAAAAACAAATGCCACTTTATTCCTATCGGATGATGGGAAGTAAGTTGGGCTTGGATGCAAGTTACCTCTATCGAGTCATTCAAAAGAAGCAACATCTTCCCTCTCATTGTATTCCCGCTTTAAAAGAGATGCTTGGGCTTACGGGTCGCGCTGCAGAATATTTTGATATTCTGGTAGCCACTTCTCGAACCAAAAATGCCGATAAAAAAACAGAATTAGTGGAAAAAGCTCTTGCATTGCGCGATGTGGAGCGTCGCAAAATTGGTGATTCAGAATTGCGTTTTTTAAGTCAGTGGTGGATTCCTGCCGTACGTGCTTTTTTAGACGTATCCGAAGGAAAGGTGAATACTCGCCAAATTGCAGAGAGCATTAAGCCCCCCATTACCGAAGCACAAGTAGAAGAAGCAATTGAGCTTCTCAAAGAGTTAGGGTTGGTGAAGCGGCTGTCGTCCGGGCGCCTTAAACTCACAGATTCTCACCTTACGGTCAGTGGCCCTGAGAAAGCGAAGGCCGTGCGCGCATTTCAAAAACAGGCGCTACAATTAGCGAGTGATGCGTTAGAAACTTTTCCTGTGGATCAGCGCGATATTTCTACACTTACTGTGGCAGTAGATTCAAATTGTTATGAAGACCTTCGAGAAATGTTGCAAGAATTTCGTAGATTGGTTCAAAAGCGCGTAGAGGAATCTTCATCTCCAGATCGTGTGATGCAAATGTCTTTGGCTTTTTATCCGGTGGCCCCTGCAAAAGGAAAAGAAAAATGAACCTATTTCGTTGTCTTCTTTTTGGTTTTGCGCTTTTCTGCTTAGTCAGTTGTACCGAGCCTGTGGCAGGAAATAGCATGGAAACAGAAAATTCAATCTCTGTGCAAGCGGTAAATTACGCAGGGGGTCCAATGTCCAACGCGAAGGTGTTGGTGCGCCCAGCTTGGTTTGTAGCGGATTCGTCTACAACATTGGCCGATACCAACGCTTTTATTCGCAACGAAACGACCGATCAGTATGGTTGGGTGGAAATTAAAGGGTTGCCACAAGGTAAGTATACGGTGGAAATTCGTAGCAAGTCGCTGAGTGTCTTTGCCACTGTGGATCACCGCGATACCGCTGTTGCAGAAGTATTTTCTGAATTAGTGCTTAGCCCTACTGGTACGTTGAAGGGAAAAATTGCACTCTCAACAGACGCCAAAAAAGCGTGGGTTCAAATATACGGTTTGGATTATGTGGTGGCCACAGATTCCACAGGGGCCTTTTGTTTCAAAGCCCTCCCTTCTGGTGTTGTGCGTATTCGTTCCATCGCAGAAGGCTATAGCTCCATATTGGCAGAAGATTTGTCCGATGTTTACGCATCAAGAATTGTGGATATGGGCGTCATTGGTTTACCCGCCATAGGGACCGAAGACCCCGCCACCTGGCAATATGCAAAAAGCCTCCCCCTTGATTCTTTGGTTTCAGATTGGATGCTTCCCCTTTATGATTCCACTATCGTGACTATACGCCTTAATGAGAATAATTTCAATTTTTCTGAGGCTGCTTCCGATGGCTTAGATTTGCGCGTAGAGAATGAAAATGGAGAACATTTGCCTTACGAACGAGTGCGCTGGGATTCCGATCCAAAGCGCGCGGTGATCCGGGTGCGGGTTAGCGAAACTCTGGTGAGTGGCCCCTCCTTTTTAGTACTCCGGTGGGGACATACCAATGCTATTGATCGTGCTGGGAACAATGTGTGGGTGGGAATTCCGGATTCTGTACGGAGGGTTCTCAATTCAGTATGGGTCGATGATTTTGAAGATGGTGACACCGCCACAGGATTCCCGGACCCCATTCCTGCCTGTCACTGGTATATAAGCAACTCCGACAGCGTCACAGTCTCTCCCACAAGTGAAGAAGGTTTTGCGAAGACTCTTGAAACCGACACCGCAGGGCGCGGGGGCATTGTGGCACACCTTTCTTACGTTTCGAAGGGGCGTGGCTGGGCTCTACTAGGTACAACCCTCGGCGGATATAAAAGTCTTGCTACTTTGGATTCTATTGTATTCTGGGCACGGGGCAGTGGGATTATCTCTCTCGCCTTTGACAAACTTAAAACACCAACGGAAGGGAAAGCGTGGGCTCATTTCTCACTGGATTCAACATGGACGCGATACTCTGTCAAGCCTACGAATCTCCTCAACGCTGATAGTATCGGAGGAAACATCGGCTGGGATGCTGTCAAAGATTCGGTTTCCAATATTACATTCCTAGGGAATAGCGGCACCGATTTCTGGATTGATGATATTCACCTATATGGCGTTGATCGCGATGATCTGAAATAGCAAAAAGGGACTTTTGGATAACATTCACTAAGCCATAGAAATCCTTTTTGGGGGTATTTGAATTTGTAGTTTGGAAAACTGTTTGTACAGAAGCAGTTTTCTCTTCCCTTTCCGAAAGCCGACGATGCTCGGCACGGAAACCTTCGCCGGAATTTCGAGGAATCTATGAACACGATCCGGAAGAGTCTTCCGTTTTCCCCATAAAACACTTTGCGCCTATATTTTGGAACACATTGAGTCGTGATGCGGTTGACAGATTAATCCGCTAAGCGAGTGATTTTTTATACTGTACAAAAAAAATGAGAACCCGAAAAACGGATTCTCATTATGAGAGTTATTCTGAGAAAACTAAGGAAGCGTATACTGTTTGAGCCAAGGCCACCCGACCTTAGCATTGCCGTATTCATGCGTGCCGCCCTGTTTGGTGCAAAGGGTCACGCTTACACCGCCCGCGCAGTTAGAATAAGT
>MNYL01000154.1 GCA_001873075.1 Fibrobacteres bacterium CG2_30_45_31
TGAAGAAGCCTTCGATCAGTACGGTCGTTTACAGGAACGCATTCAAACGCAGTTGGATACGTTGGGTAATCCCACAAAAAGAGAAGTTTTTCACTTCGATGAAGATCAGAATAAACTCTTACCCTATATGCTTTTTGAGTACACGCACGAGTTTTACTAGGGTGGAGGAAATGCATTGGGCCATGGTGGGGTGACATAGATGTTTCCTCTCTGTTGTGCTGTTCTCGTGAGAAAGACAAATCTCGTCACTTTAAGAAACTTATATTAAGGCAATATCTTTTAAGCGCGTTCGTATATTGGAGCCTTTATGACATTTCGTGAGATTTTGCAGCAGTTTCGAGATGAATCGGAGACACAGAAAGAAAAGGGAACCAAATTCGAACGTCTCATCAAACGCTGGCTCGGCACGGACCCCCGCTATGTGGATAAGCTTGCGCAGGTGTGGCTCTGGGAGGAGTTTCCTGCCCGTAGTGAATTCGGTGGCAGTGATATCGGGATTGATCTCGTAGCGCGCACGGACCTCGGCGAATTCTGGGCCATTCAGTGCAAATGCTACGCGGAGCGCGCCACCATTGACAAACCCGCTGTGGATTCCTTCTTTTCCACCTCGTCCCGCACCTTCCATTTTGAAGATGCCGTGTATGCCTTCAGTAACCGCCTATGGATTTCCACCACGGACAAGTGGGGCGAAAACGCCCTGGAAACGCTGCGGAACCAGACAATTCCCGTGAATCGCATCGGACTTTACGAACTGGAAACGTCCCCCGTGGAGTGGGACGCTCTCCTCGCGAACAAGTCCGGGGCAAGTGCCCGGGAAAAGGGCAAACACCTGATGCCGCACCAGTTGGAGGCACTCTCTGTGGCGCACGATTATTTCAAAGACCACGACCGCGGCAAACTCATCATGGCCTGTGGCACCGGCAAAACTTACACCGCGCTCAAAATCGCTGAGAAAGAGACGAAAGGCAAAGGCTGCGTTCTTTTCATGGTCCCCTCCATCGCGCTTTTAGGGCAGACGCTCAACGCGTGGATGGCTGATGCGGACCGTCCCATCAAAGCTATTCTCATCTGCTCCGATCCCAAATCCAACCGCAGAACCGGCGAAGACACAGACGATACTTCCATAACGGATCTCGCTCTCCCTGCAAGCACCAGTGTGGACGCGATTGTGGACCGGTTTGAAAAATACCGCGCGCATGAAGGCTTGCTGGTGGTATTCTCCACTTACCAGAGCATCGATGTCATCGCTGCCGCTCAAAAACGCCTTTTGGAAAAAGACTCTGGTTTCGGACGGTTTGATTACATCGTCTGCGATGAGGCGCATCGTACCACCGGGGCGAAAAGCGCAAAAGCCGAAGAATCCCATTTTGTGAAAATTCACGATGCCTCCTGCATCAAGGCCGATCACCGCTTGTACATGACCGCCACGCCGCGCCTCTACGCTGATACCGCGAAGGCCAAGGCCAAAATCGAAGACATTACGCTTTGGAGCATGGATGATGAAAAATGCTTTGGTCGTGAATTTTTTCGTGTAGGTTTTGGGCGTGCTGTGCGCGAAGGGCTCCTCACCGATTACAAAGTGCTGATTCTCACCGTGAGCGAAACCGACGTACCAGAGAACATTCGCCACCAGATTGAAAACCGGGAAAAGTCAGAAATTGACTATGACATTGCGACCAAACTCATCGGTTGCGTAAACGCTCTCTCCAAAAATGTGGTTGGCGATGGCGGCATTACCCGGGAAGCAGACCCTCTCCCCATGCGGCGGGCGCTCGCGTTTTGTTCCATGATTGGCAAAGAAGACATTCCGGGAACTTCTAAAAATATCGCAACGCTGTTCCCCATGATTTCGGAAAAGCTCCATGAAAATTTGGAGGGCACCGAGGCTACCGCGAATCTTGGCAAAAAGACGGTGCGCATCGCGGCAAGGCATATTGACGGCTCCATGGATAGTGTAAAACGCGGGGAACGCATCGACTGGCTCAAGGCGGATGCCCCCGAAGGGGAATGCCGTGTGCTGAGCAATGTGCGCTGCCTCTCCGAAGGCGTGGATGTCCCGGCACTCGATGCCGTGCTGTTTCTTGATCCGCGTAATTCCGAAGTGGATGTGGTGCAGAGCGTGGGCCGCGTCATGCGTACTTTCCGCAAAGGGGAACTTGGGGAAAAACGCTACGGTTACATCATCATCCCGGTGGTCATTCCCCCGAACCTCTCCGCCACGGAGGCTCTGGACGACAACGAGCGCTTCAAGGTAGTGTGGAAAATTCTCAACGCCCTTCGCGCCCATGACGAAGAATTCAACGCCCAGGTCAATGGCATCCACCTCAACAAAAATAAGGACACGGGAAAGCTCGTGGTGGTGCGTCCCGTAAACCCGGAAGCGGATTATATTGCAGGTCAACCGGGCAGTGGCACGGACGATGGGCAACTCATGGAGCGGCAAAAGCTCGTGGAACAGCTCGCGCTCAACTTCGGCGAACTCAAGGAGGGCATCTACGCGAAGCTCGTCGAAAAAGTGGGCGATCGCCTTTACTGGGAAAACTGGGCGCGCAAAGTCGGCGTCATCGCGCAGAACTTCATCGCCCGCATCAACGGCATGGTGCAGAAGCCGGGCAAGCACCGCGATGAGTTCAATGCCTTCGTGGAAGGCCTCCGCAAAAACATCAACCCCACGGTCAGCGAAGAATCCGCCGTGGAAATGCTCGCCCAGCACCTGATCACCCGTCCGGTGTTCGATGCTCTTTTCAGGGAATATTCCTTTATCACGAACAACTCCGTAAGCCGCGCCATGCAGGGCATGATCGACCTCCTCGAAAGTCAGGCCGTGGAAAAGGACACGGCGGAACTGGATCAGTTCTACGAATCCGTGCGGATCAACGTCGGCAAAATAGACAATCTGGAAGGCCGACAAACCGTCATCAAAACGTTGTACGAAAAATTCTTCAAGGGTGCGTTCCCGCTCACGATTGAAAAACTGGGCATTGTTTACACTCCAGTGGAAATAGTGGACTTTATCATTCAGAGCGTTGACGTGGTTCTCAAAAAGGAGTTCGGCCGCACTCTCACCGACGAAGGCGTGCACATCCTGGACCCATTTACCGGTACAGGTACTTTTATTACGCGGCTGCTCCAGAGCGGGCTCATCAAGCCGGAGGACATGGAACGCAAATACAAAAAAGAAATTCATTGCAATGAATTGGTGCTACTCGCCTATTACATTGCGGACGTGAACATCGAAAGTGTTTTTCACAGCCTCATGCAGCGCAAAACCTACCTCCCCTACAACGGCATTTGCCTCACGGATACCTTTGAATTGAACGAAGAGGGTGAGAATGACATTTTCAGCAAACTTTTCGAGGAAAACTCCAAAGCATTGCTCGCTCAGAAAAAGGCCCCGCTCAAGGTCATCATGGGGAACCCGCCTTATTCCGTAGGGCAGAAAAGCGCGAATGATAACGCCCAGAATCAGCATTACCCGGTGCTCGATTCCCGCATTGCCGAAACGTATGCGGCAGAGTCCACGGCGACCAACAAAAATGCCCTTTACGACAGTTATATCAAAGCGTTCCGCTGGGCGAGCGACCGTCTCTCCAAAGATGGCGGCGTCATCGCTTTCGTTTCTAACGGGGCCTGGATCGATGGCAACGCCATGGAAGGATTCCGGAAAAGCCTGCAATCGGAATTTGACAAGATCTATGTTTTCAATCTGAGAGGGAATTGTCGGACAGCCGGGGAATTACGCCGGAAAGAAGGTGACGGTATTTTCGGATTAGGCAGCCGCACGCCCATTGCCATTACGGTGCTGGTGAGGAAGTAGAAAAAAGGCTATGTTTGTTTTAAGGAGATTTGCAATATGCCCCAAATAAATGGATTTCGAATAAAAAATTATAAAACGCTGAAAGATATTACTATCGGAAATTTATGGAATAACAACACGGGGCAATCTTTAACCCCTCTTACTGTTGTTATTGGTAAAAATGGTACTGGCAAAAGTTCTTTATTTGATGCTTTCGGTTTTATTTCCGACTGTCTGAAAAAGGGCGTTGAAGATGCGTGTGAAATACGCGGCGGATATCATAAAATGTTTTCGAAAGGTCAAAACATAGCCGAATCAATGGAATTTGAAATTTACTACAGAGAGGGAGGTAATGACCGCCCTATCACATATGAATTTGCCATCACTTTGGATAAAAATGATCGCCCATATGTTTTGAAAGAGCGGTTGCGGCAGCGTCGTTTAGGGCAGAGAAATGGATGGCCTTTTTCTTTTCTTGCTTTAAACAGCGGAGAGGGAATCGTCTGGAAGGGAGAAACCGCGGGTCAGCAAATAGAGGAAAATTTTACACTATTCGATACAAAGTCGCTTATTTCTCAAATTGAAAAAGGCGAAAAAACAGAAGAGACAAATGAAACAGAAATTGTCCGCCTTGAAGATAATCGAAAATTAGGCATAACAACGCTTGGGGCATTAAAGCAACATCCGAGGATTTCTGCATTTCGCAAATTTATTGAAAGTTGGTATCTCAGTTATTTTACGCCAGATGCAGCCAGAGCACTCCCTCTTGCAGGAGCTCAAAAACATCTTGACATTCATGGAGATAACTTGGCAAACGTTGTCCAATTTATGCAGCGTGAGCAGCCGAAGCGTTTTCAGAGTATTCTGGATCGCATTGCCCAAAAAATTCCAGGACTTGAGAAAATTGATACGGAAACAACCGAAGACCGGCGCTTGCTATTACGCTTTTATGGGAAAGGCTTTGATAAAGATCCTTTTTATGCACAACAGATGTCAGATGGAACATTGAAAGTTTTTACTTATATGTTACTTATGGAAGATCCAGAACCTCATTCTTTTATCTGTATAGAAGAGCCGGAAAATGGTTTATACCATAAGTTGCTTGAAATTCTTGCGACAGAATTTAGAGACCATGCGACTGGGAAAAAAGGAGGTTCACAGATTTTTATAACGACACATCAGCCCTATTTTGTAAATGCGCTTAACCCAGAAGAAGTTTGGATTCTGGAAAAGCAAGATGATGGTTTTTCAAAGATTCACAGAGCTAGTGATAGTGAATTAGTAAAGAATCTTGTTGCAGAAGAGCTTCCTCTCGGTGCGCTCTGGTATAGTAATTATCTTGATTAATTGGGAATCAAATGCATTTTGAAATCTTAGTTGAAGATCTATCTGGCAAAAAAATGCTTGAAATATTGATGCCAAAGATACTGGGAAATGGAAACACCTACCGAATCCACTCTTATAAAGGATGCGGGAAGATTCCCAGAAATTTAAAAACGGCACAAGATGCTTGTAGCCGGATTTTACTGGAACAGTTGCCGAAACTTCTCTCCGGATATGGAAAAACTTATCAATTTGATTTATCGCAGGCATCCATAATTGTGGTATGTGATTTGGATGACAGAAATAAAGAATTTTTTTTAAATGAATTGCGAACCATACTTGATAATTGTCATCCTGCACCTGTTACGCGCTTCTGCCTAGCGATTGAAGAAGGGGAAGCATGGCTTCTTGGGGACTTTCCTGCTATTCGCCAAGCTTACCCTCATACTAAAGATGCGGTTTTGCACAAATATCGAAATGATAATATTTGCGGAACATGGGAATTACTTGCTGATGCCGTGTATCCGAAAGGCTGTAGTCGCTTAAAACGTAAAGGATACCAAGTTATTGGTGCAGAGAAATCGCGTTGGGCAGAAAAAATAACCCCCTATATGGACATAGACAAAAATAAATCTCCGAGTTTTAACGAAATGAAAGTAAAAATACGGGAGTTGTCTGCAAAATGAAAATTGCCGCAAACGCCAGCATTTATTATCACGACATCGGCGATTATCTTTCCCGCGAACAGAAGCTCGAAATCATCAGGGACGCGCGCTCCATAAACGGTCTGAAATGGACGGAACTTCACCCCGATGAACACGGCGACTGGATCAATCACCGGAACGAAGGGTTCGCGGAATTCATTCCGCTGGAACCGGATAAAAAATTTGATGCGAAGTCTTCAAGCGTTTTTTGTGTCAATTCCAGAGGCTTTGAAACAGGCCGAGATGCTTGGGTTTATAATTATTCTCCGGCGAAATTAAGCGCAAATATGAAGAAAATGGTCCATTTTTACAATGAACAGGTAACCTTTTTTGACCAAAAGAAAAAAGCCCAACCTAATGTAAAAGCAAAAGATTGTATTTCTACAGATGCCTCAAAAATTAGTTGGACCTCAAGTTTGTTATCTCATTTGGAGCGAAGCGAAACAGCGGCATTTGAAAAAGATCAGATTTATACCAGCCTTTATCGTCCTTTTGTGAAAATGAATAACTATTCAGGCGATAAAATGATTCATCGTCGAGGGCAGTTTGAACAATTTTTTCCAACAGCCGATACTGAAAACAGGGTCATCTGCGTCAGCGGGCTAGGGGGCACTAAAGCAAATACTGCGATTATTTCAAATGTAATCCCTGATTTGAACTGCTTGGATGCCGGGGCTCAATGTTTCCCTCTGTACTGGTACGAAAAAGCCGAAGGAAATCAAATCTCTGCATTCGGCAGCAACTCGGGCTATATCCGCCACGATGGCATCACCGACTGGATGCTCAAAACCGTCCGGGAGCGCTTCAGTGGCACGCGCGCCATCACCAGGGAACACATCTTCTATTACGTCTACGGCCTCCTCCACTCCCAGGAATACCGCGAAACCTTCTCCGCCGACCTCAAAAAAGAACTCCCGCGCATCCCCATCGTCGAAAGCCTCGACGACTTCATGGCCTTCAGCAAAGCAGGTAAGGCCCTCGCCGAACTCCACCTTCACTACGACGACTTCGCCGCCGAAAATGCCGAAACGGCCACCCGCAAGCCTGCCGTCTCTCACGCCCTCGCCGCAGACAAAATCGTCCAGTGGCAAACCGGCCCCACCATCCTCCTCGATGGCACCGCCACGGCAATTGAAAATATCCCTGAAGAAGCCCTCATCGTCAACAAAATCCGCTTCGCCTCCAAAGAAGACAAAAGCACAATTCTCTACAACAACCGCATCACCCTCCAGAACATCCCAGCCCAAGCCCACGACTACATAGTCAACGGCAGAAGTGCCCTCGAATGGATCCTCGACCGCTATCAAGTCAAAACTGACAAAGACTCCGGCATCCTCAACGACCCCAACGACTGGGCCCGCGAACACAACTCGCCCGCTTACATTCTGAATCTCCTCCTCTCCGTCATTGACTTAAGCGTCAAAAGCGTCGGGATAGTGAATGGGCTCCCGAAGGCGGGGGTGTAGATACGGGCTCATTTCTGAATGAAAAATTAAGTACAAATTAATTTATCGATGATAATGAGGGTTAAATGATTTCAAATCGTACAAAGTAAATGAATTTGTGATAAATCTGACATATTTTAATTTGTATGCAATGATAATTTTGCATTTCCCATTGACAATATTTTAGTTTGTATGTATATTGAAAAGCCATTCAGTTGACGCTGAATGGCTTAGATGTTAAACTGTCAATGAAAACGATGACGGTTACAATTAACAAGGCGAACCCTGCCAACGCATCTAAGATACTTTAATTAGCGGGGTTTGCCAAACTGCACGAAAGTGCAATGGAAAATGTTATGGCTAATTCTGATAACATACATATAGTCCCTCACGGTAATCAGTGGGCGGCTCGTCGGGAAGGCGCTGAACGCGTTTCCACAATCTGTAACACGCAGC
>MNYL01000074.1 GCA_001873075.1 Fibrobacteres bacterium CG2_30_45_31
ATCATCAGCAAGGTATCCGGTAAAAGTTATGATGCTTTACTCCAAACTCACTTAAAGGATTATCAAGCTTTATTCAATCGTGTGGATTTGAATCTGGGAGCGGGCACTAGTGATGCGCTGAAAACAACGGATGCACGTGTATCCCTTTTTGCGACCTCCAATGATCCCCAAATGGTCCGCTTGTATTATCAGTTTGGTCGTTATTTAATGATATCCTGTTCCCGACAGGGAAGTCAACCTGCAAATCTTCAAGGTGTGTGGAATAGAGATCTTTATCCGTCTTGGGGAAGTAAGTACACTACAAACATCAATCTGGAAATGAACTACTGGATGACAGAAACCGCAAACCTCGCCGAATGCGCGAGACCGTTAATTGATAAAGTAAAGGCTCTCGTCCCCCAGGGTGAATTAACAGCCAAGACGCATTGGGGAGTCAACGAAGGCTGGGTTTTGCACCATAATACCGACTTATGGAACCGTACAGCCCCCATTGACGGGGCATGGGGACACTGGCCTTCCGGATCAGGATGGTTAAGCACTCATTTGTGGGAACATTATTTATTTAGCCCCGATATTACTTACCTCAAGGAAGTGTATTCAACAATGAAAGGGGCAGCGCAGTTCTATTTGAACAGTATGGTGACAGAAACTGTCAGCGGTAATAAATATCTCGTAACCGTTCCCAGTACATCGCCGGAATTGCAACATGGTGGCTACTGGACTTGCTTTGCCCCGACAATGGATAATCAGATTGTGCGTGATATCTTTAGTTTCACAGCCGAGGCCTCTCTATTGTTAGGAGTGGATGATAGTTTACGATCCAAAATTGAGGATGCATTGACTCACCTTGCTCCTCACAAAGTAGGGCAATATGGTCAATTGCAGGAATGGTTTTATGATTGGGATAATCCCTCCGACTCGCATCGGCATGTCTCTCATTTATACGGATTGTTTCCCAGTAACCAAATTTCCGTTAAAGGAACCCCCAGTCTTGCCGCGGCCGCAAAAACGACTCTGACGGAACGAGGTGATTTAGCCACAGGGTGGTCTCTCGCATGGAAGATCAATTTATGGGCACGGCTTGAAGATGGGAATCATGCCTATAAACTCATCCAGCTTTTGTTGACTCCTGAGCGGACTTATAAAAATCTTTTTGATGCACATCCCCCTTTTCAAATTGACGGAAACTTCGGTGCCGTTTCCGGTATAGACGAAATGTTATTACAGAGTCAGAATGGAGAAATTAATTTATTACCAGCATTGCCATCGGTATGGTCCGTGGGATATGTTAAGGGTCTCAGAGCGAGAGGCGGCTTTGAAATAGATTCCATGGCTTGGAAAGAGGGGAAATTGACCTATGTTTCCCTGATTTCACATAACGGAGGCGATGTGAATCTGCATTATGGTGACATCACCAAAACTTATGCAACATCCGAGGGAGATACCTGTATTTTTGATGAATCCTTGAGTCTGGTAAATCAACCAGCGAATCCAGCAGTGATTCCGGGAAGAGTGGAAGCGGAAAACTACACCTCCATGTCTGGAATACAGAAAGAATTTGATGCGGACAGCACTCTGAATATAGGCTGGATAAACAACGATGACTGGGCAACATATTCTTTGAATGTTCAGGATTCCGGAAAGTATGTATTGCGAATCCGGATGGCCACAGGAGCTGATGTCAACGGGACCATTACGATCAAGAACGAGGCGGGAAAATCCCTTGGTTCTGTCACCGTTGATGCTGAAAAGTCCAATGGATGGCATGACTGGTATACGGATTCCATAACAATAGCCGTGGATGCAGGGGAGCAATTACTGACTTTGGCTTTTTCTGGAACCAGCGAATATCTTTTTAATGTAGACTGGTTTGAATTATCTAAAACCGATGGTCCCCTATCTTTTGAAAAAGTTATCAGCAACCCAGGGTTCTCCCTTCGTCAATTATCGAGTTCTTATTCTCAGCCGCTCTCTTTTCTTGTCAAGGTGCCAGCAAAAAAGCCATTTACCATTAAGTTGTACAATCTCCAGGGAAAAACACTCGATAAGAACAATGGTGAGGGTAGTGGTCAAATAGTTCTTGAAAATAGCGCGACTCTGCAAAATGGGGTTTACTATGTAGTACTTATCAGTGAAGGGCAAACGAAAGTTGCGGAGAATGTTTTTTATATAAGGCGTTAGCGTCTCTTATTGTAACTCAGGCGATGGGCTTTTTCTCTATTTGGTTTCACTGTCTCAAATCGCTTATTTGTACCCGATGATTCAATAGAGCAAGGCTTTTACAGGGAAATAAGCAAAGCAGAAATGTTAGCACGAGTCTTTGAGCCTGCCTCGAACCAATGTTTATTTTTTGGAAACTTATTTCTCTGTTGAGATCTTTTTCATGCTCTTGCGGAATGCACCAGAATCATTTTTTTAACGGTGTCTTTTCCAAAATTTGTTCCACGAGTGCGCTCATATCATCTTCCCAATCCCCTTTCGTCATCGCAAATTTAAAAGACGAATTCACACCCAGAACGCCATAAGCGAGAACCCTTTGCTCCTCCATGGAGACAATAGTATATGTGCTGCTGAATAAAAGATAATGATCCGGTAAGCAGGAGGTCCCTCCCATACATCTGTCATCTCTTCTCCATACCTGTATAGGATGAATACAAATAACGATGCCCTTTACATTAGGGAGACTATCTACAATAGGAATCGGGACCCTACTTGCCACAGAGCTGTCCAATGGCAATGGAACAATACTAAAGTGCTCGTCCTTCTGCAATAAAACAGCAGGCTTAATCCCACTCTGTTTTTCAAATTCAATAGCTAACTCTTGCCCGAACCAACTTGAAAAATTGGCTACGTATTCTGGCAAATCATCGGCTACATCATCTTGATTTTGGACGTAGGGCTCTGAGAATAAAACCGTAAAAGAAGAGGGCGCTTCTTTCCATTGAGGATTGACATGAAATCGAGGAGTTCCCGAACAGCCGCACAGAAAGGATAAAAAAAGACAAAGAATGATAAGGTAATGTTTTTTCATAGGTTCCTACAAAATATTTCAATTATTGCTCTTTAGGAAGAATAAGGTGCCTCGGTTTTGGTTTTCCAAAATGAATACCAACGCCTAAAGAAATCGAGTTCATAGAGCCGCTCCTATAATTATCCGGATCTGCAACTTTCACCTCTAGTTCGGGTGAGAAAAGCCACTGCAAGCGCAAGAAAAAATCACTCACTTCTGTAATTGGAATCATATAATCTGTCTGAATTCCTAAAAGTGTGGTAATGTCGGATTTGCGAGAATCCTTATCGTTTGCCGTTGGATATAAAGTAAGCGAATAACAACCGAACAACAAATCAACAGACCAGCGATTTCTATTAATGGGAGCGAATCCGAATATAGCAGCCCATCCGAGTGAGGTCAATCCAAAACTCGTTTCTCCTGAAGTTTCTGCAGAGTCATTGACTCTTGCATGGCGAGAACCAAATCCAATCATAGGCATCCCTAAAATTAACATTCGAGACAACTGGAATTCGATAACAAAGTTTATATTAAATGGAATTTGAACCCAATCGTCAAATGATGACTCTAAAACAGTCGTGCCAAATTGAGTGCCAAAAGAAGCATGCATCCATTTGCGTTTAGACTTCAGTTCCTGTTGTAATTTTTCCTCTTTTTTCTTCTTTTTGCGTTTCTGTTTTTCAGTCATAAAAGTATCTGTAATTTCTGTATTCAAAAATTTTTCATAACGGCTTGCCGGGTACTTTTTTAAAAAATCAACCTTATCGTCTGCAATCCACTCGTAACCAATACCGAAATTCGTCCCCGTTTTTTCATGATGAAGCATAAACGCATATTGCTGGTCATACCTGGCTTTCAAATACTTGAAAAGCAAAAGCAGTACATCCTTATCTTCACGAGATACATTAAGATAAGCGACAAAATTTTCCACAGTTTCATAAGAAATATCCTGTGCAATACTCCGCTCTTCGTAATCACTCTCATCAGCCAGCACATGTTTATCTTTTAACATCGCCTGCACAGAATCATTCTGCTGAATAGATAAAAGTAACAACTCTATAGAATATGGATCTCTTGTCACCACCGCATTTTTATAAAGCATTAACCAGGATTCATGCTTTGAAAACAACACGCCATTGGGATCTTTTTCTGCAAAGCAATAGGCCAAATTGTGGCCTTGCTTTTCCCAGTCTTCCCAACAGACAGGTCTGTTTTCATTTGGCACTTCTTTTTCATAAACCTTAAATCCAAGCACATGAATCGTATTGGTCGTTGAGAATTTACTGCATTCGCGGAATTTTTTGAACAAAACAGTCTTCGCCTTGTTCAAACTTTCCATATCAGAATCACATTGGGGTTCTTGCTCTGAGACTTCGATTTTATAAGTGTTATTCTCATAAAAATCATCGCGAAAATGCTCATTTTCTCCAAATAATAAAACAGGAAAAAATAAAGCGGACAAAATAGCCGAATATTTCATAAAAGAAATTATAGCAAGTTTTTATATCGGTGAACTCTAGATTGAAGTGCGCCCCCAAAATTTTCAATAAGGTTTTTGCATGGAAGCAAAATACAGACATTTATCCGAGTATGGGCGTGACAGCAGAGAATTTCTTCTTCGTGTTCGGGGAGTAAATCCGAAATGGCTCGATGAATCGGCAGGGATCAAAGTACGGGCAGTGAAGAGATTCCAAGAAATAACTTGGGGTTGCTTTTTACTTTAACTTGAAAGTAATGTTTGTCTCACTTTCCCCTAGCACATTTTGATATATCGGTCAAAATTATCTTTTCTCAACCTTAAATAAAAGAAGGCACCGCTTTTGCTGTGCCTTTTTTCAATAATGATAAAAAGTTTGATTTTATTTTAAGATACTCATTAACCTTACGCCTGCTTGGTAAAATGGATCGCCGCCTTGGCTTTCTCTTTATAGGTAACCGTGAGGACTACTTTCCCTTTTTCTTTGGCCATTTTCACTGACTCACCCATAAAATTGGAGGAATCTGTGAACTTATAGGAATTCTTTTTGATCTTTGTCCACTTGCCTTGAATATTGTTGCTCGCCTGATCCGCAATAAGGGTGTAGGAACCATCCTTATTCACTGCTAGGGTATAGGGCTCACTGGTTTCTTCATCTTTCCAGTTCCCAACAATTTCCAAAGATTGCGCCTTGGGTGTTGCTTTTACAGTGGTGTCTTTTTTACTCGAAACGACATTCGCCGTTGTCTTTTTATTTTGAACCACTTTTTCGGATGTCTTGCTAGTAGCTTGAACACTATTCTCTGCTGCAAAGGAATAAGTTACCATTGCGGCAAAAGCAAACATAAGAACAGTAACCATTTTCATTCTATTCATAAATAACCTTTTGAAAAACATTAACAATCTAAATCGACTTCAAACATCATTTCATTTTCATTGTTTCGAAAAGAAATTCAGAAAATTCATTTAACGCAAAGTGACTTTTTCTTGTCAACATACCTCCAATCGGACAGTTATCGTTATGATGCGATAACCTGCCTGGCCGCGTAATCTACAATGTTTTAATGCGAGAGATTACTGAAATAAAAATTATTTTTGCAAGGATTTGGGGAACCGCTTTTGATGCTGAAATCTTTCTTTTTTTGCACTTTTTAATGCTTTTATTATAGTATTTTCCCGAAGAAATAGGCAATTTGGCGTTGCCACCAGGGCCAGTCATGTATGGAATCCTCTCCCCAGTAAGCAAACCATGCGGATGGGTAGAAAAATGGATTTGCACGCTCTAAAACCGTACAAAAGTAATGGGATTAATAGTATATTGCTCGAAAATTCCTATTTGAAAGGTGTAATATGTCTAGTAATTCTAATGTAACGGTTGCCGTTGGCTTAAGTGGTGGCGTGGATTCTGCCATGGCGGCGTGGAAACTTAAAGAGCAGGGGTACCATGTGATTGGACTCACCATGTCTATTTGGGATGGTTCGGTGCCGATCACTGGAAATGGGGCGCGGTCGGGGTGTTTTGGGCCAGGCGAAGCAGAGGATCTGCGGGCTACCGAAGAGGTGGCTCGTCGCTTGGGGATTGAACATGCGGTGATCCCTTTAGCTACGGAATACAAACGTTTAGTGCTGGATTATTTTCGCGGGGAATATCGGGCCGGGCGGACGCCGAATCCGTGCGTCAGGTGCAATCAGTCTATGAAGTTCGGCTTTATGCTGGAGAGCGCAAAAAAAATGGGGATTGACTTTGATTTGTTTGCGACGGGCCATTATGCAAGGCTTGCGGAACATCCGGATGTGAATGCTCCTTTGTTATTACAGGCACAGGATCTTTCAAAAGATCAATCTTATTTTCTTTCACGACTTTCGCGGGAACAGCTCTCTCATGTCATTTTTCCTTTGGGAGAATTCACTAAGAGAGAAGTAAAGCAGTGGGCGCGGGATATTGGCTGGGATGACTTTGCGAACAAAGAGGAGAGTCAGGACTTTATGGAGTGCGGAGATTATACCGTGCTGTTTTCGAAAGAGGATTCCCGTCCGGGGGATTTTGTGGATGCAGAGGGGCGGGTTTTGGGAGAGCATAAGGGAATAGTTCATTATACTATCGGTCAGCGCAAAGGTTTGCATATAGGGGGTGAGAAGGAACCACTTTTTGTGGTAGCTATTGATCCTGCGGAAAATCGCGTTGTTCTGGGGCATAAAAAAGATCTGTATTCCCAGAGAATAAAAGCATCCCAGGTGAATTGGTTAATTTGTAAGGAATCTCCCATTTTTTCTGGAAAACTCACTGCAAAATTGCGACTGGGGCATCAGGGGGCTATGGCTCGAATGGAGAGTTTTGCAGAGGATTCTTTGATTATTTCATTCGATGAGCCTCAACTTTCGGCCACTCCAGGTCAGATTTTGGTGCTTTATTATGAAGGTGGCGTTGTGGCTTCAGCGGTCATTGACCGAAATTAAGCGAAAAAAGCCATTTTTCTTAAAAATCAAAAAAAGTTTAAAAAATGTGTTGACAGCATCTTTGCATAATTATAAATATACGCATATATTAGTAAAACGATGGATTTATTAAATAATTAATGAATCAAGCCATTTACAAAGGAGTCTCTCTTCTGAAACATCACTGTAAAGCAACCCACTAGGCTTTCCTTCTAATACTTGCGGAAAGGAAAGATTGTGGAATATCCTTTTTAATAGAACCCATATTAAATATATGGGAAATAAAGCAAGTATCGAATATCAAAAGAAGGAATATAATACATGACACAGAAAAATTATCGATTTGAAACTCTTGCTGTTCAGGCCGGACAGGAAACCTTAGACCCGCAGACTTTGAGTCGTGGTTATCCAGTTTATCGTACTACCGCGTTTGTGTTCAAGAACGCAGAACATGGTGCGAACCTTTTTGCTCTTAAAGAGCTGGGCAATGTGTATGGTCGCTTGAATAACCCGACGACAGCGGTTCTCGAAGATCGCATTACCCAGTTGGAAGGGGGAGCCGCTTCTGTGGCTGTCGCTTCCGGTACTTCGGCCATCTTTTATGCCATTATTACATTGGCACAAGCAGGCGATGAAATTGTATCTGCCAACAATCTATATGGTGGAACTTACACCCAGTTTGAAGCCATTTTGCCCGCTCTCGGTATTAAGACGCATTTCGTGGATCCTAAAGACCCCGAAAATTTCCGGAAGGCTATTACTCCGAAAACACGCGCCCTCTATATCGAAACGATCGGTAACCCGGTTTTGGATGTGGCGGATATTCGCGCCATTGCAGATATCGCTCACGACAACGGAATCCCCCTCATTGTGGATGCAACGTTCTCTACTCCTTATCTTCTCCGCTCTATTGAGTATGGTGCTGATATTGTGGTGAACTCCCTTACCAAATGGATCGGTGGTCACGGCACAGGATTGGGTGGTATCATTACCGATGCGGGCAGATTCAATTGGGGAGCAGGCAAACATCCGCTTTTCACCGAACCGGATCCCAACTACCATGGATTGCACTGGGCCTTTGATTTGCCGGATGCGCTCAAGCCGATCGCTTATGCGCTGCGTGTGCGGACGGTGCCACTTCGCAATCTGGGCGCTACATTGGCGGCGGATAATTCCTGGATATTCCTGCAGGGTACGGAAACGCTTCCTCTGCGAGTGGCGCGCCATTCAGAAAATGCGCTCCGTGTTGCTGAATTCTTGAGCAAACACCCTAAGGTGGCATGGGTGCGTTATCCAGGGCTTCATCAGGATCCGACTCATGCAACGGCTACAAAGTATCTTAAGAAAGGCTTTGGTGGGGTAGTGGTCTTTGGCCCTAAGGGTGGCTATGACGCTGCCGTGAAATTCATTGACAATCTCCCGCTGTTCTCACTGCTTGCGAACGTGGGTGATGCGAAGAGTCTGGTTTTGCATCCGGCCTCTACCTCGCACTCTCAGCTTTCCGATGCAGAGCAATTGGCGTCGGGTCTTACCAAAGACTTGGTTCGTTTGTCTGTGGGCATTGAGCATATCGATGATATTCTCGAAGCTCTGGATGAGGGCCTTTCCAAACTATAAGGAGTATGCGGTGTTTTTGGCACCGCACTCTTTTTATTTTAATTCCTACTAAACATATAACAAATAAAATATTGAAACTAGGTTTCAATTCACCTGGGTAAGCTCTACAAAAAGAGGGTTTCCCCTTATTCCCCCATAGGAGGAACAATGAATAAGACGATTTCTACAAAACAAGGATTCTACACCGCATCCATTACTGGACTTTTTGTCGCAGCAACACTTGCTAGTGCAGCGGACCCCGCCTCAGTTGTCAATGTGGGAGGCACCAAAATCTCCATCTACGGTATTGCCCAGTTGGACGCAGCCTACGAAGATTCCAAGAGCAACAATGGCAACTTTGCAAATCTGGTTAATAAGAGCGATTTGCAAAATGAGGATGATGCGGGTTGGTATCTCACCGCCAATCATACGCGTCTCGGTTTGAATCTGGATGGACCGAATGACGGCACTTTTGTGAACGTTTCCGGGAAAGTTGAATTTGACTTTTACGGGGGTAGTACGGAAGTGAATCCAGTCGTGCGTCTCCGTCATGGTTACGGCCAAGTTGCTGTTCCTAGTGCCGGTTTCACGATTCTTGGTGGACAAACATGGGATATTATTTCTCCGCTGAATCCGCCTACGGCAAATGCGGGGGTTTTGAATAATTCGGGAAATCTGGGTGCTCGTCGCCCTCAGTTGCGCCTTTCCGAGAAGATACCGGTGGGTACAGGTTCGCTTGATATCGTTGCTGGTGTGGTTCGCACCGTGGGTTCAACGCAACCTTATGTGACGAACTCCGCTTCTGAAACGGGTAGCGATGCGGATATTCCGACATTCCAAGGTCGCATCGGCGTTTCTCTCCCGCTCTGGGTGGAAAAGCAGACGCTGAATTTGGGCGTGTCAGGCCATTGGGGACAAGAAGAGATAGATCTGGACTCCGTGGGCGATACGAAAAATCTTTCCACTTGGTCTGCAAACGTGGATCTCGAAATTCCGGTATTGAGCAATCTTTCGCTCGTGGGTGAAGGGTTCCTCGGTCAGAATCTTGACGCCTATGCAGGAAACATCGGCCAAGGCTTTACCACTGCTACAGACCGCGATGATACCAAGAATGTGGAAGGTTACGGTGCCTGGGGTGCCTTGCGCTTCAAACCCATTCCCGCGCTGGCTTTGAATGCGGGTGCAGGAATTGACAAGGTAAAACGTTCCTCTATTACGGTAGGTAGCAAAGAACAGAACATCTCTGGCTTTGTGAACGCCTTCTACAACATTACCCCAGCCTTTAAAGTGGGTGTAGAATATTTCCGCATTCAAACGGATTATCTGCTTGCAGGGGACGTAGGAGAAGCAACGCTTAATAGAGAACAAGTGGTTCTTAGCTATAGCTTCTAAAATAACACACAAATTAAATTAATCCCTTGACGGGATTACTAGGAGAAAAACGTGAATATTCAAAATAAAATTGTGGCAGTGCTTGCATTGACCCTTTCCCTCGCTACCTTCTCGCAGGCTGCGGAAACTAAAACCCTTCGCTTTGGCATTAGCCCAGGTCCTTACGGAGACTTGGTGGCAAAAGCGATTCAACCGGGCCTTGAAAAGAAAGGCTACAAAGTGGATTTTGTCACTTTCCAAGATTGGGTACAACCGAATCTTGCCTTGAATAACAAGGAGACAGATGTGAACGTGTTTCAGCATGTTTTGTATCTGCGAAAATTTTCTGCGGATCATAACTTGGAACTTTCACAGCTGATCAAGATTCCTACAGCGGGTCTCGGGCTCTATTCTTCCAAGATCAAGTCTTTGAAGGCGTTGAAGAAGGGGGATGAAATTACTTTGGCTCTAGATCCTACCAATTTGGCGCGTTCACTCCGCTTTCTCAACAAGGCGGGACTGATTACTCTGAAAGCAGAAATTGACCAGACCAAGGCAACGCTTCACGATATTGCGACGAATCCGAAGGGACTGAAATTTGTCCCGACAGAAGCCGCGCAATTGCCACGTACCCTCGGCAGTGCGGCTATTGCTGTGGTTCCAGGGAATTATGCCATCTCTTCGGGTCTGAATTTAAGCGATGCCATTCTGCTTGAAGAACTCACGGAAGATACTAAGAATATTATCGCTATTCGTACTGAAAATTTGAATACTCCTTGGGCGAAAGACATCATTGCGGTGGTAGAGTCTGAAGAATTCAAAAAAGCAGTTGAAGATCGTAAGAATATTTTCTTTAGCTTCCAGAAGCCGGATTGGTATAAAGCGAAGTGGAACATTAAGTAATAGAGTGAGCCGCCTAGGCTGGGAGCGGGGCGCTGGGTTTAGACACCCCCGCCCTTTTTCAAAGATGGAAATATGGAAAAGAAAGAATTCTCATGGAGTGTGTAGATGTTGAAGTTGAATAATATTAGTGTCACTTTTCAAAGCCATGGGCAGGTAGTGCATGCGGTACAGCATGTGACGCTTCATGTAAAGCGTGGTGAAATTTATGGAATTATAGGTTCCAGTGGTGCTGGAAAAAGTACTCTCATCCGCACCGTCAATTTGCTGGAACGCCCGGAATCGGGTGAAGTCATTGTGCGGGGAACCGATATTTCTCATTTGAATGGTCTGGAACTTCGAAAAGCGCGCCAGAAAATAGGCATGATTTTTCAGCATTTCAATTTGATCGGTTCTAAAACGGTACACGATAACATTGCTTTGCCTTTGCGGGCGGCGGGTGTTTCTGAAGACGAGATCCGCGTGCGTGTCCCGGAACTTCTGAGTGTGGTGGAATTGACAGACAAAGAATTTGCGTACCCGGGTCAGCTTTCAGGTGGACAGAAACAACGCGTGGGAATAGCCCGCGCTTTAGCGAATAACCCGGATATTTTACTTGGAGATGAACCGACGTCTGCGCTGGATCTGGAAACTACAGAATCGATTCTGAAACTCCTCGCCGATATTAACCAGCGTTTAGGGGTTACGATTCTTTTGATTACCCACGAAATGCAGGTGGTTAAAAAAATATGCCATCGTGTGGCTGTGATGCAGGGGGGTGAAATTGTGGAAGAAAACGAGGTGTATGAACTGTTTTCGAATCCGCAACACCCTTTGACGCAGGAACTGGTGGCAAAATCATTGGATCTGACACTCCCCAAACGTGTCGCAGAAACAGTCCAGGGGGACATTATCCGGCTGGTTTACCTGGGGGATAATGCAGAACGTGGAGTGCTTTCGGATACTTTGAGAGCGCATCGTGTGCAGATCAATATTCTGCATGGTCATATCGAATACATCAACGATAAACCCATTGGAATTCTCATTATTTCTTTGGTGGGGGATCCGGTACAAATTGAAAATGCCACGGAACATTTAAAAGGGCAGGTGGCAAAATTGGAGGTAATCCGTCATGGGTAGTATTACGTTAAGTGAATTGTTGCCTGATTTAGGCACCGCGATGATAGAAACAGGAATTATGGTGGGGATCAGTCTGGTGCTCGCTTTGCTTCTCGGTTTGCCACTCGGTTTTCTTTTGTTTCTCACGCGTCGAAATATGCTACTGGAAAATCGGGTGTTGAATTTTATCGGAGGTCTCTTGATCAATTTTGTGCGGTCACTGCCATTTGTGATTCTGCTCATTCTGGTAATTCCTCTGTCAATGATTGTGACAGGCCGGTCCACAGGTCCTATTGCGGCAACGGTGCCGCTTGCGATAGCGAGTATTGCTTTTTATGCCCGCCTGGTGGAAACCTCTCTTTGCGAGGTGAATACAGGGGTGATTGAAGCTTCGCGCGCACTGGGAGCTTCTTATTGGCTCATCATCAAGGAAGTGCTTTTCCCGGAAGCTCTCGCGGGGCTGATTCGAGGTTTTACGGTGACGGCGATTAGTCTCATTGGTTACTCTGCGATGGCAGGTGTAGTGGGCGGCGGCGGTATTGGCTTCCTTGCCATCAACTACGGTTACTATCGCTATGAAACAGGGGTGATGATTATAACCGTGATTCTCCTGATTCTGCTTGTACAGTCTATTCAGACTACAGGCGACGCCGTTTCAAATCACATTGACCGCAAAAAAAGATAAAGGTATTTAAGATGTCTTCTTTTCTCTTGACAAGCGATCGCGTTGGAAAATTTACGGAATCGGTGATTCGGCATATGAGTGTTGTGGCGGCACGTCACGGCGCGATTAACCTTTCTCAGGGGTTTCCGGATTTTGATCCCCCGAAAACCTTGCTGGATTCTCTGGAAAAAGTGGCGCACCAAGGGCCTCACCAGTATGCGATGACGTGGGGGGCTCCTCAGTTTCGCGAGGCACTCGCGCGCAAACAATCCCGCTATATGGGAATTCCGATCGACCCGGATCGCCATATTGTGGTGACTTGCGGAAGCACGGAAGCCATGATGGTTTCGATGATGACCGCCTGTAATCCGGGCGATAAGGTGATCATTTTTTCTCCATTCTACGAAAACTATGGCGCTGATGCCATTTTAACAGGGGCGGAGCCTATCTTTGTCCCTTTGCATCCGCCCTATTTTCAGTTTGATCCCGAGGAATTGCGCCGCGCTTTTGAGCAGCGGCCGAAAGCGATTGTGCTTTGCAATCCTTCCAACCCGACGGGCAGAGTTTTCACGCGCGAAGAACTCCAGATTATTGCGAACCTCGCGGAAGAATTCGATACGTTTGTGATCGCGGATGAAGTGTATGAACATATCGTATTTGCTCCGCACAAGCATACCTATTTCGCAAGTTTGCCGGGAATGGCCGAACGGACTTTTTCGTGCTCCAGCCTTTCTAAAACGTATTCGATTACGGGGTGGCGCCTGGGCTATGTGATTGCGCCGGAAAGACTTATTAAAGGTGCGCGTAAGGTACATGATTTTCTGACGGTCGGTGCAGCGGCTCCTTTGCAGGAAGCGGCAATTACCGCATTGAATTATCCCGATTCCTATTACGAAGATCTGCAAGTCAAATACACAGAGAAACGGACACTTTTTCTCGAACAGTTGCGCCATGCCGGGCTCCACTTTTTTGAACCGGAAGGAACCTATTTCGTTATGGTGGACGTATCGGAATTCAATGTCAAAAATGACGTCGCGTTTGCAGAATGGCTTGCAGAAGAGATCAAAGTGGCGGCGGTTCCGGGCTCCAGTTTTTTCAGAGAAAATGTACACCAGTATGTGCGATTCCATTTCGCCAAAAAAGACGAAGTGCTTTTAGAAGCGGGTCGGCGGTTGCTCTCCTTGCGGGATAAAGCGAAAGGGAGGTCCTGGTAATGCTTCAAATTCGGTGGCTGGGTCGCGGTGGACAAGGCTGTTTTACGGCGACACGTTTGTTAGGGCTTGCCGCGATGATCCAAGGGCAATATGCTTTGGCGTTTCCTTCCTTTGGTCCGGAACGCCGCGGGGCTCCTGTGCTGGGATTTACCAAAATCTCGAATGACCCGGTGCGGGATCGAAGTGCAATTCAGAATCCCGATGTGGTTGTGGTTCTGGATGCCGCTATGCTAACTCCCAACGCGTATGCGGGCTTGAAGGAGAATGGTTTCCTGTTGGTGAATTCGCCAACGCCTGTGGAGGTGAAAGGAAATTTTATCACGCGCTCCTTTGATGCGACCGCGTGGGCTATTGAAATTTTAGGGCGTCCGGTGGCGAACACGGCCATGCTGGGGGTGCTTATTGCGAATACGGGTTGCGTCTTTTTAGAAGTGGCGGAGCAAGCGGTGGCGAAAGAATTTGAAGGAAAGTTACAGGAAAAGAATATTGAACTTTTGCGTTTGTCTTTTCAAAGAGCCTTGCCTTATGAGAGGTTAAAAGTATGAGTGTGCGTCCTCCTGTGATTCCCTGGGCTACTCCCCAAGCGCTTTCGGATTATCCCGAATGGCCTCACGCGCCTTCGGGCATTTTGGTGGAAGGTCATGCGAGCTGGCGTCAGGCGTTACCTCAGATTGACAATAGTCAGTGCAAAAAATGCCTCCAGTGTTATTTGCTGTGCCCGGATGCCGCGATTTCGGTGTCGGAAGACAATAAGTTCGTGATCGATTTGGAACTCTGCAAAGGCTGCGGCGTCTGTATCAGGGAATGCCGTTTTGAAGCCATTCGGTGGAGCGAGGAAAAAAAATGAACAAGGAGAAAGAATTCCTTTCAGGAAATGAAGCGGTTGCCGCTGCGGTGGCTCTGGCGAGGCCTGAAGTGATTGCCGTTTACCCTATAACGCCACAAACGACTATAGTGGAAAAATTGGCGGAGTGGGTGGCGAATGGTAAAATTCAAACCCAGTATTTGAATATGGAATCTGAACATTCGGCTCTTTCTGCGGTTATGGGAGCGAGTGCCATGGGGGTGCGCACTTTTACTTCGACTTCTTCGCAGGGGCTTTTGTACATGAGCGAATGCTTGCATTATGCGGCGGGGGGAAGATTTCCCATTGTGATGGTGAATGCCAACCGGGCGGTAGCTTTGCCCTGGAGTATTTTCGGTGACCAACGGGATTCCATTTCCCAGCTGGAATCCGGCTGGATTCAGCTTTATGCAGAAAACGCGCAGGAAGCACTGGATCTGACGTTACAATCTTTTGCTATTGCGGAACACCCGGAGGTGATGCTTCCGGTGATGCTCAATGTGGATGGGTTCAGTCTCACCCATACCTACGAACCCGTTCATGTTCCGTTGGCTGAAAAGGTGAATCAGTTTTTGCCCCCTTATGCGCCCACGTTCCGCATGGATCTGGAGCACCCGCTGAGTCTGGGCTTCAGCGCCGGACCGAGGGACAATACGGCTTTTAAAATAAAGCAGCACCGCGCCCAATTGAATGCCGAAAAAGTCCTGGAACAGGTGGACCGGAAATATGGAGAAATCATCGGCAGAAGCTACGGTGGCGCCGTTGAATCCTATTATACCGAAGATGCAGAACGTACGATCGTAACGCTCGGAAGTATTTCCGGCCTGGTGCGCGATGTGGTCGATACGCTGCGGGCGGCGGGGGAAAAAGTGGGACTGTTGCGGCTGCGTTCTCTGCGGCCCTTTCCTGCGGCAAGAATTCGGGAGGCTCTCGCGGCGACTTCCCGTATAGGGGTGCTGGAAAAGAATGTCTCTGCAGGTTACGAAGGCACGGTCGCCACTCATGTCCGCGGCGCGTTGCAGACTTTGCAAGGCAGACAGCCCCAAGTGAGAAGCTTTACTGGTGGGCTCAGCGGACGGGATATTTCGGCAAAGGATATTCGCGAAATATATGCCGATCTCCAATCAGATACGCAGTCCACAGAAAATGAAGTTCATTGGGTGGATCCGGGGGTAATTTATGAGTCTTGATCTTTCGGAAAGAATTGCTAAACTGGGTTTTTCCCAGAAAGAACTTTTTGTAGGCCACAAAGCGTGTGCGGGCTGCGGTGGCACCGTGGCGGTTCGCCTCGCGCTCCAGACATTGGGTCCCCGTGTTTTTGTAGGAGTCCCTGCAGGCTGTATGTCTGCCGTGGCTTTTTTGTACCCGCAAATGGCTTTTGGTGTCAATGCGATGATTTCCACGTTCGCGGGCACGGCATCGCTTCTTACCGGTATTCGTGCGGCGGCCGATGCGCAAGGGCTCAGAGACGTTCATGTGGTGGGATTTTCCGGCGATGGAGGCACCGCAGACATTGGCATTCAAGCGCTTTCCGGAGCGGTGGAGCGTGGCGATAAAATCATTTATATCTGCTACGACAACGAAGCTTACATGAATACGGGTATTCAAAGCAGTGGCGCCACTCCTTTTGGCGCAAGTACTACCACCTCTCCTGCCGGGAGCGTGTATCACGGCAATCAGAAAAACAAAAAGGACATGTTTGAAATCATTGCTGCTCACGGCATCGCTTATGCGGCGACGGCGAGCATCGGCTATCCGCAGGACTACATACGCAAAGTCAAAAAAGCGGCGGAAACCGATGGCACGAGCTACATTCATGTACTCGCTCCCTGCCCCACAGGGTGGGGATGCGCTACCGAATTGACCGCAGAACTCGCCCGCCTGGCGGTGGATACAGGGCTTTGGCCTCTTCAGGAATACACGGCGGGGACGTATGCAATCAGCAAAGATCTCTCAACATTTAAACCTATTGAAGAATATCTGCGCGTGCAGAAACGCTATCGCCATTTGCTCCCAGAAGAAATCGAAAAAATCGTTGCGAATCGCGACCATCATTGGGAACGCATTCGTAATCGTCTTCGTTCAACTGCAAATTAAATCCAAAAATGAATAGGAAAAAATATGCCACAAAATGATTCAAAATATTGGGAGCCGGAACTTGAAACCCTCCCGCGCCCAAAACTCGAAGCGCTCCAACTCGAACGCCTGCAAAAGCATCTCGCCTTTGCCTATCTTAACTCCCCCTATTACCGTCAGGCTTTCGATGCGCATGGAGTCAAACCATCGGATTTGAAATCACTCGAAGATCTTAGCAAGTTTCCTTTCACCAACAAAAAAACGGAACGTGATCGCCAAATAGCCGTTCCCGATCTGGGTGATATGATCGCCGTACCGGAAAAAGACATCGTTTTTGTTTCCGCGTCTTCGGGTTCCACTGGGGTACCTACGCTCAGCCCCTTTACAAAAAAAGATTTTGATGATTTCCAGAATGTGGAATCCCGTCAGTACTGGAGCATTGGAATGCGCCCTACGGATCGCTATCTGCATGCTCTCAATTTTTCTCTTTTCGTTGGCGGTCCGGATGTCATCGGAGCGCAGAATCTGGGCGCTCTGTGTATCTGGGGCGGCACGATCCCATCGGATCGTCTGTTGTACATCATGAAGCAATTCAAACCCACCATCACCTGGACCACTCCTTCTTACGCCTGGCACCTGGGTGAAGAAGCCATCAAGCAGGGTCTCGACCCCCGCAAAGATCTCGCCATTCGGAAAATCATTGTCGCGGGGGAACCGGGCGGTTCTATTCCTGCGACCCGCAAAGCCATCGAAGAACTCTGGGGCGCGGATCTGTATGACTATTACGGGCTCTCGGACATTTTCGGCTCCTGCGCCGGTATGTGCCCTGAAAAGCATGGCCTGCACCTCGCTGAAGATAACATACTCCTCGAAGTACTCGATCCTGAAACGAACGAACCCGTCCCCGATGGCACCCCGGGAGAAATGGTTCTCACCACGCTTCTCAAAGAAGCACGCCCCATGATCCGCTTCCGCACAGGTGACATTGTAACGCGTTTAGCAGGCGATTGCCCTTGCGGTCGCACCTTCTCCCGCTTTGAAGTGCACGGACGCGTAGACGATATGATCATCGTCTCCGGCGTGAACGTATTCCCGAGCGACATTGAATATGTGGTTCGCGGCAATTCCAGACTCTCTGGAGAATATCGCATCACGGTGTACACAAAAGAACATCTCACCAAGTTTGATGTGGAAGTGGAATGGGCGAATGGCAGCAGTCACACGGATGAAGAAATTCTCATCAAAGATATTTCACAACAAATTAAAACCCGTGCGGGTGTCAAGCCCTCCTATATCCGAATTCTGGAATCGGACACGCTCCCGCGCAATACCCATAAGGCAAAGCGTGTGATTGACCTTCGCAATGAAAATTCGTGAACTATGGAAAAACGTCATGCTTCAATCATGAATCATCATAACCTTCAGGGAAATTTCGGGCTTATTCCGCTTGTGGAATTTCAGCCTGAAAATCCTCTGGGGGTTGTGGTGGTTGTTCATGGTTATGGGGGAAACAAAGAAGAAATCCTCGGCATTACCGCTCGCATTGCCTCTCATGGCTTTGTGGCGGTTGCGTTGGATTTGCCGGGCCACGGAGAAAGTACTCGCGAAATGGATATGTCCATGCTCGATGATGTACAAACGGTCGTCGATGCTTTTTCCGGGTATGGCAAAGTCACGACTTTGGGACATTCCCTGGGAGGAAGGCTCGCTTTTCTGGCGCAGGCCGATTTCCGAATAGGTCTTGCCCCCGCTTTACCCAGCGAATACAATCTCAAATTGCAGATATCCCTTCTCCATTCCCGAAATTTTCGGGTACGGGAAAAAAATCCAGACATCCTTTTTGATTCCCTAGAGGATTTTCCTCTCTGGAAAGCGAATCCGCAAGGCTCTGCCATTCTATATGGCAGTAAAGATCTGAGAGAAGTCATCGCTTACAGTCAGAACCTCGGTAAACAGGGAATAGAAACCTATGAGATTCCGGGGGCGACACACGGGGATATTTATTGCCTCGAAACAACGATGCAGCGCGTATTGGAAATTCTTCTGCGCTGGTATCGCTAGTGTTACGCCCCTTTTTTTGCATAAATGGTTGCAAAGTGATAATGCTTGAAAACAATATCAACGACCGGGAATCCCGCTTCTTTGAGCCAGAGTTCATGCTCCGCGAGGGTAGAGGGGTCATCATATAATATGCGGGCAAAAGTGGCTTGAATATCTTCGGCACTGAGTCCGCTCTGTTCCACATGATGGCGCCACCGTGTGGCATACTGGTACTCTAGTTCTGCCGAAGGGCTGAGCACCTGATCCGCATTGAGGAAAACTCCACCTGAAAGTAAAATCGAATAAATTTTTTCAAAAAGAGAGAATTTTAATTTGGCTGTAAGGTGATGAATGGAAAGTGCCGAAATCACAAAATCGAATTTTTCCTCGAAAGGGTGGGCTGTATAATCGTCTACGATATACTCGAAATCATAACCTTTAAATCGTTCCCGGGCGACTTTCAGCATTTCTTCCGAAAGGTCAATCAGAGTAATGTTTGCTTTTGGAAATCGTTCGAGAAGGTAAGACGAAAACAGTCCGGTACCTGCGCCGATGTCCAGAATGCGTGGGGTCACACTATCACTTTTTAACAAAGGAATTGCCGAGGTGTAAAGCTCCTCAAAGCAGGGAATCAGCTTGCGGCGCTGCGAATCATAGACTTTGGAAACCGAACCGAAAGAATCTTGAATAGTCATATTTTTAGAGGTGTCCATAAAAAAGAAAGTTTCTTATTCATAAAGATTTTTGCTGAAATAACGGTCTCCGCGGTCCGGGAACACAACAACGATGTTGCCTTTGTCTATTTTCTTCGCAATCTCCAGAGCGGCGTAGAGTGCTGCTCCCGAAGAAGAACCGGCAAAGATGCCTTCTTTCTTCGCTAAAATGCGCGAATGAGAGTACGCATTATCATCGTTCATTTTGATGACTTCATCCACGAGAGTCATGTCCATCGTATCGGCAATAAAATCGTTCCCAATCCCTTCGATGTTGTAGCAACCGGCCTCGCCGCCGCCCATCGTGGAACCATAAGGGTCCGCAAGCACGCCGCGAATGGAGGGTTTCTGTTCTTTGAGGTATTTGAGAATGCCAGTAAAAGTACCGCCTGATCCTGCGCCGGCGACCACGTAATCAATGTCTCCCTGGAGATCTTCGTAAATTTCGGGTCCTGTGGTTTCGTAGTGGGCGAGAGGATTACTTTGGTTGCGAAACTGGTGCAGAGAAATGGAGTTTGGAATCTCCAGGAGTAGCTCTTCAGCCTTCTTTTCTGCGCCGAGCATGCCGCCTTCCCGGGGGGTGCTGATGATTTCCGCACCGAGGGCCCGCACTAGGTTCTGCTTTTCAGCGGAAAATTTTGTAGGAATTACGAAAATAATGCGATAGCCCTTATTCAGAGCCGCGAAAGCGATGCCCAATCCCGTATTGCCTGCGGTTGCTTCAATGATGGTGCCTCCGGGCTTTAACAATCCTTTGGCTTCCGCATCAGCGATCATGTATTGTCCTGTGCGGTCTTTGACGCTGCCGGAAGGGTTCCAGAGTTCGAGTTTTGCGTATAAATTCACTCCTTTTTTAACATCAAGGTGGGTGAGTTTTACGAGGGGCGTGTGTCCAATCAGTTCCTGAGTATTGTTATATAAAGTCATATAAGGCCTATTTTGTTTTTTCACTTCTTTCAAACGCTTGCGCTAAATCTTTGATGATTTCATTTTTGTGTTCAATGCCTACGGAAAGTCGAATCAGATTATCGGTAATCCCGACTTTTTGCCTGATTTCATAAGGGATAGAGGCGTGTGTCATCGTGGCCGGGTGACAGATAAGGGATTCGACGCCTCCCAGACTTTCAGCTAAAGCGACTAATTTCAGAGATTTAAAAAACACGCGTACATCAAATTCTTTTCTGAGCTTAAAGGAAATCATGCCTCCTGCTCCGGACGCTTGCTTTTTCTGAGTTTTATAGCCGGGGTCGTCTTTTAATCCGGGATAATACACACTCTCAACAGCGTGGTGAGATTTTAAGAAAAGAGCGATGGCCAATGCATTTTCGTTGTGGCGAGAGAGGCGCACGCCCAAAGTCTTGATCCCGCGAATCAACAGGAAGGAATCGAAAGGCGCAAGAACGCCTCCCGTGGCGTTTTGTAAAAAAGCCAATCGATTGGCGAGGAGAGAATTTTTTACAACGGCGAGTCCTGCCACTAAATCACTATGACCTCCGAGATATTTCGTTGCACTATGGAGCACAATATCGGCTCCGAGAGCGAGAGGCCGCTGCAGATAAGGTGTCATAAAGGTGTTATCCACAATTACTAGGGCCCCTTTCGCCTTCACTATTTTTGAGACCGCCGCGATGTCGGTCACGGTCATCAGCGGATTGGCCGGGCTTTCAATGAGTATCGCTTTTACGTTGGGCGTGAAGCTCTTTTTTAAAAGCGATAAGTCCAGGGTATCGATAATGCGATAGGTGATTCCAAACTGATTGAACACTTTATCCAAGACGCGGAATGTCCCGCCATAGACGTTGCTTGAAATAAGAATTTCGTCCCCTGTTTTAAAAAGGCTTAACACGGTGGTGGTTGCGGCCATCCCGGAACTGAATGCAAAACCAGCGGTTCCTCCTTCCAGTTCTGCAATCAGCGTTTCAAGAGCGTGTCGTGTCGGGTTCCCGGTTCTGGAGTATTCGTAGCCTTTGTGCTTTCCCAATTCCTGCTGATGAAAAGTGGATGTCTGATAAATAGGGATATTCACGGCTCCGGTCGCTGCATCTTCCGATATACCCCCATGGAGGAGAGTGGTATCCAAAGAATCGAAATGCTGTTTCATAATAAGTCCTTATATCATAGTAAAAATATATGTTTACAATATCACTAGGAAATCTAGATCGAATTTAGTATCTTGTCAACGGCAAATAAAGAAAAACCTGTCTTTGAGTCAGAAAAACCATGTATCGCAAGGGATAGTTCACGCTAAAACGCAGGGATTCACGTCTAAGTTTCAGGGTTGTAACGCAATTTTGAGGCGCCCTAAAAAGAACCTTTTTTGTTCAGCAGGTGTTTTTTTATTAATTTGGAATAGTTTTAATAGTTGTTTAATAGGATATAGGGAAAATATGCGGATTTCAGCAAAAGGGCGATACGGGTTGGCTGCCATGGTCTATCTGGTCAATGCTCAGGAATCTTTGAAATGTGTTACTGTTGCCAAAGTCGCTGAAGATCTCGGTGTTTCGAAAATTTACCTGGAACAGGTATTTGCCATGCTTAAAAAGGGTGGCCTGGTTTTTTCCGTAAAAGGGGCGAATGGGGGATATCAACTCAGCCGTTCCGGGGAGAAAATTACAGTATACGATGTAGTTAAGGTGATTGAATCCTCTTTGTTTGAAACGGGGCTGCCCATGCTTTCCGAGAAGGCGGCCCCTTTGGAATCAACATTGAATACCCGGGTTTGGGAAGAGCTCGACCGCACAACGGAAGTTTGTCTCACCAACATCCGTCTCCTGGATCTCGCCCAGGAAGCCACAAAACTGCGCGCAGAATGCGAGTTCATGTATTACATCTAACGTCACTGCGCTTCACTTCAGAAAAAGAGTTCTCCGTTTCCAGAGGAGGAAAAGTGCCGGGTAGACCGCGAGTTCCATCAGCACGGAGGTGATAACGCCTCCCACCATGGGAGCGGCGATCCGCTTCATCACATCAGCGCCTGCGCCATGGCTCCAGAGAATGGGAAAGAGTCCCGCGAGAATAACGGAGGCCGTCATGATTTTGGGTCGCACGCGTCGCACGGCCCCTTCGTCAATGGCTGTATACAAATGCTGCAGGGTCACCATCTGTCCCGCCTTCTGGGCCTTCTTGTAAGCCTGTTCCAGGTAGAGCAACATCACCACGCCCGTTTCTGCATCCAAGCCAGCGAGAGCAATCATTCCCACGCCTACAGCCACACTCATATTGTAGCCGAGAAAATACAGAATCCACACCGCACCCACAAGAGAGAATGGCACCGCGAGCATGACCATGCCGGTTTTGACAAGGGAACCTGTGTTGATGTAGAGGATGAGCAAAATTAATAGTAACGTCAGAGGCACAATCAGCGCCATACGCTTTTGCATACGTTCCATATTTTCAAATTGCCCGCTCCACACGAGCGTGTACCCCGGAGGAAGTTGCATACTCTCCAGAGATGCTTTGGCGCGCTTTACATAGCCTCCGATATCGCTATCCCGAATATCTACAAATACCCAGGAATTGGGGCGTGCATTTTCGCTTCGAATTACCATGGGGCCTTTGGTCGTCACAATATCCGCAACGAAGGATAATGGAATTTGTCCCCCTCCAGGGAGATCTATCAGGACCTTTCCGATTTTTTCCGGGGAATCCCGCATTTCGCGGGGGTAACGCACGTTCACCGAATAACGTTCGAGACCTTCCACGGTGGTGGTCACGGGCATACCACCCAAAGCAATGCGGATCGCACTTCGTACATTTTCAACCGAGATTCCGTAGCGGCCCGCTTCATCGCGTTTCACGCGAATTTCGAGGTAATTGCCCCCGACGGTACGTTCCGCAAAAGCGGATGCCGTTCCGGGAACCTCACGCACCAAGGCTTCCATCTGTAAACCTATTTGCTGCAGGGTATCCAGATTCGGCCCTGAAATTTTGATGCCCACAGGGGTTTTGATTCCTGTGGAAAGCATGTCGATTCGCGTTTTGATGGGCATGGTCCACGAATTGGTGAGTCCGGGCACTTGTACGCGCCGGTTGAGATCGGCGATGATGCTGTCGATGGTGAATCCCTTGCGCCATTCACTTTCGGGTTTCAGTTGAATGATCGTTTCAAACATGTCGAGCCCAGCAGGATCTGTGGCCGTTTCGGCACGCCCCGCTTTACCAAAAACGCTTTTCACCTCCGGTACGGTTTTGATGAGTTTATCGGTCTGTTGCAAAAGTTCCCTGGATTTACCGATGGAAATGCCAGGCAATGTGGTGGGCATGTATAAAATGTCCCCTTCCTGGAGCGGGGGCATGAATTCGCTTCCCAACGTGCGCAACGGGATCAGGGTAGCGGCAAGAATGGCGATGGAGATAGCCACCACGCGCAGGGGGTGCCGCAAAGTCGCGTGCATCAGGGGATGGTAGCATTTCTCCAGGAAACGATTGATGGGGTTGCGGTTCTCAGGGATTATTTTTCCGCGCACAAAGTAACCCATCAGTACGGGAACAATCGTGATGGCGAGAATGCTCGCTGCCGCCATGGAATAGGTTTTGGTAAATGCCAAGGGACGAAACATGCGCCCTTCTTGATCGCCCAATGTGAAAATCGGAATAAAGGATAGGGTAATTACCACCAGTGAGAAGAACAGGGACGGGCCCACTTCCTTGGCGGATTCGGCGATGAGTGTCCAGTGCGGCTTTTGTGCTTCAAGAGGCTTTTTGCTCTCTTCTTCCAAATGTTTGTGGGCGTTTTCAATCATGATAATCGCCGCATCTACCATCGCTCCAATAGCAATGGCGATACCTCCGAGGGACATAATATTGGCATTGAGCCCTTGAATCCGCATCACGATGAACGCCATCAGAATGGCCGTCGGGAGCACGAATACCGCCACTAAAGCACTGCGGGCATGGAGTAAAAAAATCAGACACACCAAAGCGACCACCAGAATTTCTTCTAGGAGTTTGTGCTTTAATGTATTCACCGATCTTTCGATTAAACTCGACCGATCATAGGTGGGCACAATTTTCACTCCGGCGGGAAGACTCTGTTGCAACTCTTTTAATTTATTCTGAACGCCTTTAATGACTTGAACCGCATTTTCCCCGGAGCGCATCACCACAATGCCTCCAGCGACTTCCCCTTCTCCGTTGAGTTCCGCGACCCCTCGCCGCATCTCGGGGCCAATCGTCACCGTCGCAATGTCCCGTAAATAAATCGCAGGGCGGATCGGCTCCCCTGTCTTTTCATTTTCGGTGGAATTTGTGACGCCACTTCCCGGCATTCCCGCGCCCATCTCCGAAGCCGCGGCAGCGACACCGCCCCTTCGAATAGGAATGCCTTCTAAATCCGCAATGGATTTCAGGTAACCCACACCGCGGATCATAAATTCCGCCTCTCCCATTTCAATGGTTTCACCGCCCTCGTCGCCATTGGCATTCGCAATCGCCATCTCGACTTCACTCAAGCGGATTCCATAGTTCTGCAAACGGCGGGGATCTATGCTCACCTGGTACTGTTTTACAAAGCCGCCAATGCTCGCGACTTCACTCACGCCTGGTACACTCGAAAGTTCATACTTCAAAAACCAATCCTGCAGGGAACGCAATTCCTGGAGCGAGTGCTTTTCAGACACCAGCGCATATTCGTAAATCCAGCCTACGCCCGTGGCATCGGGGCCGAGAGTGGGAATAATTCCCTGCGGTAAACGTTTCTGAGCGGTATTCATCGTTTCGAGAACGCGGCTCCGCGCCCAGTAAAGATCAGTACCATCTTCAAAAATCACATAGACCAGCGAATACCCGAAAAAGGAATAACCGCGCACCGTTTTTGCTCCCGGAACGGAAACGAGCGTCGTCGTCAAAGGATAGGTCACCTGATCTTCAATAATACGAGGAGATTGCCCTTTGTATTCGGTATAAACAATCACCTGCACATCACTTAAATCGGGGATGGCATCTATTTTAGTGTTCCATACGGAATAAATGCCTATTCCAATGACAAGCAAGGTAACGATGATGACGAGAAAACGCTGACGAATGGAGGCTTCAATGATTTTGGCTATCATGGGATTCTCCCTTTTTCTCAAATGCGCGCACGGCTTTTTTCAGATTACTTTCCGAATCAATTAAAAATTGTGCGGAGGTGACGACAACATCGCCCGCATTCAACCCCTGAAGCACTTGTACCGAATCTCCCAGAGATTCTCCCAAGGTCAATTCCCGGGGGGGCGAAAGCGCCATTTCCCAAAGCCATAATCGTGAGGGTGCGTTCCCCGGTATGAATCACCGCTTGCGAAGGGATGGCGATGCCATGGCCCAGCACTTTGTGAATACGAATGTCTGCGTTCATGCCCGGTTTGTAAGCGAGATCGCGCGTATTCTGAATGTCCACGCGAATTTCCGTGGTCTTGGTGACGGCATCGACTGTGGGGGACACAAAAACGATTTTGCCTTTCCGGGGAGTCGTTTCCAACCCTTGTACCGAAACTGTCACTTCCATTCCCTCGCGAAGTCCTCTCGCCTCGTCCGGGTAGGCGATGCCTACGGCCCACACATGACTCAGATCGGCGATCCGGTATAAATCAGAACCGGGCATAATGTTCTGCCCTTGCACCACAAACCGCTTCAACACCACTCCCGAAATGGGCGCCTGAATGGGAAGTGTGCGCCACACTTTCCGCGATTTCTGAATGCTATCCACAAGGGATTGCGGAATTCCGAGGACTTCTAAACGCTTGCGGGCACTGGTGACAATAGATTCTTCATTTATTTCCAATGCCTGAATAAAGTCTTCTTCTGCGGCCACCAAATCGGGGCTGTAAAAAGAGGCGAGTGTTTGCCCTGCGTAAACCCGTGAACCTTCGGTGCCGTGAGGGATGGATTCGATCCAGCCCATGGTTCTCGCATTAATTACGGCGATTTTTTCCGGGTGAATGACGATCGTTCCATTGAGGCGAAGCATTTTTGTGATTTCGGATTCCGTAACAGTAAGTGTAGTCACTCCCAGATTCTGAATCATGGAAGCTTCGATGTGAACGGCTTCAGGGCCTGTGCTGTTTTCGTTAGGTTCGGCCTCAGATATTTTCATGGGTACAAGATCCATTCCGCAAATGGGACACATTCCGGGAGCATCGCGGATAATTTCAGGATGCATGGGGCAGTGATACCTCTCTTGAGCCGCTTTTGTATTGGAAAGGCTTGCGTGAGAGGCACTCGCGGCTCCGTCCCGGAATGAAATGGTTCCTGTGGCAAAAAGTACATACAAAGTAAGCACTCCGAGAATAGCCGCCACAATCGCTATGACAACAAAAGAAAATATTTTTTTCATGGGGAAACTCCTTGGATGAGTGTCGTTTCTAAAAGCCAGGTGCCTGGGGAAACGCCTGCGGTTTTCTCTAAATTCAAAATGGATTGTATTACGTTAGTGCGCGCCATCACCGCCATTTCCCATGACATTAAAGCCATCCGCAGGGCATCCAGTGACATTGTCAAATCGGATTTCCCACTCGCATAAGCAATTTGTGCGGCACGAAAGGCGCTGTTTGCGGCGGTCACCTGTTCCTTGTTTATTTGTTGTGAGCGTTTCTCTGCAATTTGGTAACGGGAATAAGCTTGTCGCACTTCCTCGCGGAACATATTCTTCATCGCCTGTTCTTTAGCCATCACTTCTTGTTCCCTCGCTTTTGCCGCTTTTTCTTTGGAACGGTAATCCATGGCAGACCACGGTGCTATCGGTATTTTCACTCCTACCATTACGGACCATTCATCAGGCCCCATCATGTTCATGTATTTCCCTTGCACCATCAAGTCTGGCATTTTCTGCAATTGCGCTGCATGAAGTTCTTTCGCTGCCATACTTTTTTCCGCACCCATGGAAATGAGTTCCGGCTTCGTAAGCGAAAGCTTTATCAAAGAATCCAGAGTAGGTAATGACAGTGATTCTAAAGAGAATGCAATGGAGTCCGGGATCTCTGGCGCTAGGGAATCGCCCACACTAGCCGAAAGCATATACCGCATTTCGAGAGTCTTTCCCGCAAGGTTCAAACTATCGGAGCGGAGTTTCGTGCGTTCGGACTGGAGGCGGAATATTTCCTCTAAAGATCCCATGCCGGTTTCAAAGCGGCGCAGCGCTGATTCCTGTATGGAATTTACAAGAGTCACTGTGGAATCTAAAATCCGCTCACGCTGCTGCAACTCGTAGATTTCGAGATAATAAGAAGCAATGCGGAATTCGCCTTCTCTTGTTACGCCTTCGTAATCGGCTTTTGCCATAGGGACGCGTTCGGCTTCGGCTTTTTCCATCGCACTCCGCTTCCCGGGGAACATGAATTCCTGGCCTACTACCACGCCTCCATAATACATCCCTTCCTGACTTCCCCATTCGAGACTGATTTCGGGTGCAGGATAAGCAGAAGCTCCCGAAGCCTTTTCTCGCAAGGCATCCACACGAAAGGCCTCGGCCTTGAGGCTTGGAGAAACCTCCCTGTATTCTTGGAGCAAACTTTGCAATGTTTGTGTTTGGGCGAGGAGTGGCGACGCCCACAGCAGCGCGAGCAGCGTTCCTCCACGGATTATTCTTTGTTTCAGCATACATTCTCCTTCTCTAAGTACACCGTTCCCACGCTCCCTAGGGAGGGAGTAGGGAATGGGGTTCTATTTTCGATTAGTGATGCGAGTGAGTTGAATCTGTCGAAATACTTTTCATGTATTTTTCGGGATCTTTTGTAAATGCTGAAATACACCCCGCACAGCAGAGTTGCACAATTTTTCCTTTATAAGTCACCGTGACAGGTTTTCCCATATTCCCAATTTTGGCCTGGGAAACAGGGCAAATGGTGTTATTTAGGGCAACCACTTTGGTGGAGTCAGGCGTGCCCTGAGAGGAGGTCTGGCCCGCTAGGGCGAGCGTTCCCAGAAGCAAAATAATGGCTGTAATTTTCATAATAATTCCTTGCATTGATTTTTATCATCACCCACTGTGAAAACAGGGGCGCAAATCGTGAAATCGATTAAACTTCGTCGGTAGAGAAGTTTTACAAGGAATTAATTGAGAAGAGCCCCATAAAAAATGGGAAGGCTTGCTATGTGGGAGGGAAGCAGTGGAGGTGACACAAAATAAGGGTGCGACACGACCTCTAGGGGAGTATAGGCTAAAGCAAAGGAAACAGAAGGAACAGAAAAAATCAACAGAGTGGAAAAGAACGATGCATCCGAAAGGATCGCAGGATCTTCCACTTTTTTAAGGGTATCTTCCTGGGTGCAACACGGAGGAGCTTCCCACTCCACTTCAATGGGGGGAGCTTCTACTACAGGAGGACAACACACGGAAGCCGCAGAATAGAAGCTAACACAAGTCCCTCGTTCGCTGCAGGTATGCGATGAAACAGGAATCGTGGCGCTCCCCAAAAGGAACACGATCACCATCAAAGATCTTCCCCAGAGGGCAAGTTTAGATGTTTTCTGTATCATAACGATAATATACCAACTAACTAGGTATAAAACAAGCTGCGCTCAAAATCAGCTAAAATGGCCTTTCCCTCGGGCCATTCTCCCAAGTCTGTTTCTGCGTTGATATGCCCTAATTTCCCCACATTCACCAGTTTTGAACCCCATTGATCCGCAAAAAAACGAGCCCTGTCTAGGGACACAAAAACATCGTTTTCGCTCGCCGCCACCACGGTGGGGATGGGCAAATGCTTTAATGGCATGGGGGCAAAGTTTTTGATAACCTCTACAGAATCTACGTCGCTGGGTGACACTAAGAGGGCGCCTTTCACGTAGGGATTGGAATATTGGGTGAGCCAGTGGATCACCAGCGAGACTCCCAGACTGTGAGCAATAATGAGAGTATTTTCTTTTGATGACTGCAGTTCTTTATTCAACGATGCAAGCCAAGGTTTTAATTCTGGGTTCCCCCAATTTTCCTGGGTCAAACGATGCGCATTAGGCAAGCTTTTTTCCCAAAAGGACTGCCAGTGTTTGGGCCCTGAATTATTCAAACCAGGAACGATCAAATATTTCATAGGTCTCCTTGATATACATTCATCTTACTCAAAATATAATAAGGCCTCTTTATTTATAAAAAAACAGGCCGATTTTTATCGGTCTGTTTTGTACACAAAAGTAAATCAATGAATGTCAGATATGTCCGGGATTCTCCGGCTTATCCACAGAAGGAAGAACACAAGCAACTTCCTGAGTTATTTTATTTTCCATTTCTGCTGCTTGCAAATCTTCTTTAGTTATGTCTTTAGGATCGAAAACCACGACTCGGTTACGCCCAGATTGCTTGCCAATATAAAGGGCACGATCCGCAAGGTCGATGCTTCTATCCATGCCCAAGCGAGAATCGAAAAGCGACACTCCAATCGTAATAGTGACCTTGATTTCGTAGCACGCAAAATGAATCACTGTTTCTGATACTTTCGTACGGAATCTTTCAGCGACCAGTGCTGCTCCCGCAAGATCCGTTTCTGGAAGCACCGCAAGAAATTCTTCGCCGCCCCATCTTGCAACGTAATCGTGTTTGCGCAGTTGATTTCGCATCGTTTGTGAGACAGTCTGAAGCACCAAGTCGCCACACACATGTCCATAGGTATCGTTGAATTCTTTGAATTTATCAATGTCAATGAAAATAAAGGAGAATGCTTTTTTTGAACGCTCGGAGCGGTAAATTTCGTAGCTGATTTTTTCGCGGATGTCACGTCGATTCGGAAGTTTGGTAAGTTCATCCGTTCGTGAAATCTGTTGAAGCTGGCTATTTGCTTTTTCCAGTTCTCGTGTACGTTCCAGCACTTCCATTTCCAAGTGTGCTTTGTGCTCCGCAAGTTCCAGAATTTTGCCTTTAATAGTGAGTCGCATTTCATCAAAAGCTTTGGAAAGTACATACACTTCATCGGTACGACCGCTTTCCACCTCGTTCTCCATATCATAGTTACCCCCGCTGATAATGGCGACACGAGAAATAAGTTTTTTCAATGGGCGACCCACGCGGAAAACAATCCAAGCGGTCACAAAAGCAATCACCGCAAGTACAAATAATCCCATAAAAGCAATCCCATATCCGACACTCCACATCAATGCTTCTAC
>MNYL01000090.1 GCA_001873075.1 Fibrobacteres bacterium CG2_30_45_31
CAGGGGCTTCTGGGTGTACGCGGGGACTCGCTTTCGCCTGATTTTTTTCGATCCAGCGATCCAAACGAGAAAGCATTTCTACAGCATCCTGTTCGCGCCCGATGACAAGATAATCTGAGGTTCGGTCCAGCATGAAATCCGCAAAAGCCATGCGCCAATAGGGCAAACGCGCTGACTTGCGGAGTGCATCCACTCTTTTCCGCGTCTCTTGTATATCGGCGGAAAGGTCTCTCATTTTTTCGGAGCCTCAAATTTGCGAATGGGAGTGACCCCGATTTCTACGCGACGATTCAACTGACGATTTTCCGGTGTGGTGTTGGGGACGCGCGGGTGAAACTGGCCAAAGCCGGCCGCAAAAAGACGATCAGCGGGGAACCCTTGTTTTATAAGGGTTTTTACCACATTCGTCGCCCGTTCCGTGGAAAGATTCCAGTTGGTGTAAGTATCCGAATTCGTTGGGACATCATCCGTAAAACCGGAGACCATAATCACGTCACCCGAGTCCAAAATATCCAGCAATCCCTTTCCAATAGCCTGAATCACGTCAACGCCTGCAGGGGTAAGATCTACACCATTCATGGGGAAAAGGAAAGAGGCCTGAATCTGAATATTGCCATTGTCGAGAGCGATAATTCCTTTTTCAATGGAACTTTTGAGACTTCGCGAAAGAAGGGCGTTGCGCTCTTTGGCAATGCGGCGCATTTCTTCTTGGCAACTCACCACTTCTTTTTCTGTGCGGGTTAAATCACTCGCTTTCTGAGCTTTGAGAGTCGCCATCGCCACAAATGCCAAAATAAAAAGAGAAAGCAAACCAATAGTCAAGTCCGTAAAGACAAACCAAGAGCCTTCTTCCTTGTTCTTACTCTTTCGCATCAGGCCTCCGCCTTATTTTCAGAGGCAGGAGCGTGTTGCGATTGTTGCAAAATTTCAAGTAAGATCTCTTGAGTTTTCATCGCATTTTCTACAAGCACTTCGCTCGCGCGCTCATGGAACGCTTCCAAAGAGAGGTGGAGTTGTTCAATAAAGTTTTGTTCTTCATCGTGTTCCGAAGAATCGCCGGAAAGTTTTTCCAGTACGGCTTCAATGCCCTCACGGAACATTTCGAGGTTGGCTGAAAATTCAGATTGGTTGACGCGCATCAGACTCGCCGCATCCGTAATGTTGGATGCAAGCACAGAAGACGTTTCATTTTCCTTGACGACGCGGTTTTCAATTCCTGCAATGAGTGCCTGCTGGGACTCTACCAAAGCAGCGGAAGCAGTGGAAAGCTCGCGGAAAGAGGATTGTACTTCCTCAGAGAGTTTTCGAATTTGATCGGCGACAGATTTGGAAAGATCCACAGAACCCGCCTCTGCTTTTTCTGCCACTTGGAGTGCTACAGAACGGAGCGTTTCCAGACCTTCGCGTTGATGGTTTTCTGAATTCATGGCGGAAGCGCCCAAGGAATCCATGAACTGTTTCCATTGTTCGCCAGAGCTTTTCACTTGATCTTTAAGGCTCGTAGAGAGTTCGCGAGTCAGAGTATCCACTGTGGACTGCATGCCCGTAGCCGCCCCCTTCTGGAGCGATTCCATCTGAGACGATAGCGAGGACACGGCCTCCTGAAGGCCTTGGATAGCGACCTTCTGCGCTTGTTCCACACCCGTTACATTCACCTTGAGAAGATCCTGTAAACCTGTCGAAAGTCCCTGCAACGTATTTTGCAACGCTTCGGAAGATTTCTGCTGCACTTGCAGCATGCCTTCAAGCACTTGCGATTGGGTTGTTTTCAACTGTTCCGCAAATAGCGTGGACGCATTTTCATTCGCATTCGCAATGGAATCGACCAACTTGCGAATTTCAGCGGTGGCATCGTTCTTATTTACGGAAAAATCAGGAAGGAGTTCAAACAAAGTAAATTCATCCAAATCCATCATAAAATTGGTGTGTTGCACGACCAGAATACTGTGACTCGCATTCAAAACGATCGCCGCAAACAAACCGCAAAGCGAAGTACCAAAAATACCTTTCATGCTTGAAAAAATTGCCTGAATGGAACTCAGGGTGGATTCCGGAGCGGAATTGAGTTCAATGCTATTACCCGCTGTGGAAACCGCAAGCATCAAGCCAAAGAAGGTTCCCATGAGGCCCAAAAGAATTACCACGCCGCCACTACTCTTACCAATCTTGATCTCTTCGCGAGCATCTAAAATATCTTTAAGCACTTGCGGATTGAGAACCATTCCCTTCGCAGAAAGTTTTTGCACGAGGCGAATGCGGGACACCACAATGCCTGTTCCTTCCACACCGCTGCGAGGCACTTGTTTGGAGTAAGAGGTAAGGTGCTGGCGTTCTTTTTCAATTTCACGGAGACCCTTAATGACATTCACCTCAGACCCAATGAAAACCACAAAAATGGCCCCAATAATCAGCCATCCAAAAAGAGGAGAGCCAAAGTAGAGGGAGCTTGCGACCAACGCAGCCGTTCCTAAAACGGCGAGCAAGAAAACTAGCGCAGAGGAATTTTTCATAATAGTCATTCCACAGGTTTGGTGTGTAACGGAGAAACGGAACGCCCGAACAGATCTAGCTGGCCGCGCGAAAATCCACGTAAATAAAGAGACCACTTGTCCCGGTACCACTCGCCTACCAGCAACGTGAGACCACAAGCATAATCACAAAAATCATCGGTAAATGCTAAGAACGCATTTTCATAAGCACCGCTGCGATTCCAGGTGGAACCCACAGCTCGCACACACGCTAAAGAAGTCGCAAAATGGCGCACTTTGCCGCGACTCTTAAACGCTAATGAGAACCGTTTGAAAGCGATCTCCGCCAAAGACGCCCGTAAACGAGCAATGTATTGATCTTCTTGTTCATGGAACGAGGCTTCCATACTGGGCAAAATTTTTGAAATGGCATCAATGGCACTTTCTTTGTACCACACTTTGCACAAGCGCTCCTGTAAATGGAGAACGCGAGAAGACATCATCACCAACAGTTTTTCCGAATCACCGACGAGCATGTGAATGGTTGAAAAGTAGAGGTTGCGAATTTCCTGGCTGGTTCCCTTGAAGGAAAAATACCAACCGTCTCCATCCTGGAGAATCCACCCCGCCTGCAAAAGGACACGATGCAATTCTTCTGTCGCAAAACGCTGCGCCCACTTGGCACGAAACTCGTCAAAACGCGTCCGAAATTCATCGAGAAGCAAGGGGAAATCTTTTTGAGAAATCATCCATGCATTGGGGCTATAGGAAATCATTTCCTGACCCGCCATCGTAGAAGAGGGGTCCGTGAGTGCCGCATCAAGATGCTCAAATAAAGCAATGGACCAAGTCGCTTCCATCGTTTGCGAAAGCATAGCCACAGAAGAAGAACGATCTGGGCGACCACCCAGACGAACCAGGCTTGTACCTGTCATTTTTCTTATTGCTCTACGGAAAGATTCATCCACGGCGAAAATATACCTAATGGAAAAAGAATGCGCAGGGTTGAGTTCGCTTAGAAGCCTGCTTCAATGCGCTGCCAAACGCTATGGGAGACCTTGCGGCCCTTGCCCGCCATTTCATCGGATTCACGACGTACATCCGCTTCCAAATTATCGTGAATGGGTGCGATATCGCCCACAAATGTCGCTCCCTTTTCAAGGTACAACCCAAATACGTTATCACGAATTTCAGTTTTTTTGAAATATACAGAACCTGTGCCCACAGAAAGGGCAAAACGGTTACGCCTGAAGGAACAGCCAACGAGTTCTACTTTCGGAGCATTCTCGACCCACAGACCATAATAATTATTCACAAAATGAACGTTTTCAAAAATGCCCGAAGACTGCGTGACGGTATTACGAAATGCATTTTCGATGACCAAATTACGCACCACAAAGTATTGAGATCCTGTTGCAAAGTGGACTCCATTCCAACTGTCTGAGGAGTCTGCATTGCGAAAGGCGACGGGTTTTTGAGACGTTCCTAAAATTTGTACCGAACCTCTTAACAAGAGTTTCGCATAGCCACTCATAAATACTTCAACTCCCGCTTCGATAACCAACGAATCGGTGGCAGGAAGCACTACGCTATTTTCTAAAAGGTAAGGGCTTTTGGATGCTTTTAAGAAAACTTTATGTCCTTTAGGGCCTGGGAATGGCGTTACGGCAAAAGCTACCGTAAAACTCGCCATGAGCGCGATCACGAGAGCCTTTTTCATATTAGGGCGCTCCTAAAAATTGGTTTGCGGCCATGAAACCGAGCGAGACCGAGAAAAAGCAGGAGCGAGAAATGGCAAATAGCAGGGCTATGTGCCTTTTTGAGCGACGAACTATTACGAAGAGTCGCAGCCGATTTCATAGAAAATGAATTTTTAGAAGTGCCCATTAAATACCACTCTTTAAAAGAATGGTTTGGTGCACGCGCAAACTAGGAATGGTGTCAGCCGCCCCTTCTTGCTTTTCAATCATGCGCATCTTGCCTTCGACTTCCAAAGTACCTTCCACAATTTTCCCCGCATTCACATCAAAAAGAATCGAGCCACTCCCAAGAACAAAATCTTCACTCTCCATGGTATGCAAAGAGTCATCCGTACGTTGCTTATACTTAATGTTCATCTGCAACTTCGCGAGCAAAACTCCGTTACGCACAAATACGTCTTCGAGTTTAAACCACTTGTAAACAAACAGTTGTTTCCCCTCTTCGTCATTGATCAAGTGCTGACGCTCCCAAGTCGCGCCCATTTTCACCGGTGAAGAAGGTAATACGGGCTGAATTTTGAGAAACGTTTTGCGAATATCGAGATCTCCTAAATCGGGGAGAGCTACAAAATCATCCATATTCACGGCACTCATTTGACCATCCCCAGCCATTTTAAATTGGAATGACTCCATGCCCAGGTAGCGTTCAATGTGGCGTGTTTCTTCTACGGAGCGATTGTCCGATGTATAACTGACAGAATCCACCTTCATCATGAAGCGGCCCGTGCCATCATCATAAGCGGTCAGTAACTTGGAGTGAAGCCGCACTTGCAAATGAGAGTTCATGGATTCTGGTGATTCCGTAGAGGTATCATCATCTACCAACACTCGCAACTTGGCTTCTAACGAAAATACCTGATCAGCGGTATTTTGGGTATCAAAGGCGAGGTTTACTTCCTGCTGACCACAGGCGATTAAAAGAAGAGGAAAAAGAAGCACGAGGCATTTCATGCCCGAAAAAATAGCTATGTACTGGATTGAGCGACTGTCTTTACTCCCGAATCACCCTTCTTTTCACGCATTTCTTGGAAAAACGCTTGGAGAATTCCCAAACCTTCCTCGGCCAAAATACCCGGAGTTACTGCCACAACACGACAGAGCGCATTGTGAGAAAGCACATCGATCGTCGTCCCACAACCGCCAAATCGGGAATCCCTGGATCCATAAACCACCCGAGAAAGGCGGCTATTGAGAATAGCCCCTGCACACATGGGGCACGGTTCCAAAGTGACATAGAGAGTACAACCATCCAAACGCCAATTTTCAAGTGCTGTGGCGGCAGCACCAATAGCAAGAATTTCCGCATGGGCCGTTGCATCGTGCAAAGATTCGACTTGATTGTAGCCTTTGCCTATCGCCTTACCCTCTTTGACAATGACACAACCAATGGGGATTTCTCCTGCATCGTAAGCGATTTCCGCCTGTCGAAGAGCCATACGCATCCAACGTTCGTCTTCTTCTGGCGTAGGAATTTGAGTCATTACCGGTTCATCCATTACAAAGCTCCCATGGCCTTAGGACGCGGAAAAATGAATCGCAGAATATTGGCACACACAAGGGTCGCCGTGCAAGAAATGAGCGGATTCCAAAAGAAACTAACGATGCCTGCAAACGGAGGCTCGTAGGTAGGGAAAAGTGGCACTTTATTGAAAAGCACAATGGATGTCATCCCACAAAGAACTGCGACAATCACCGCTAGAGGAGAAATCCGTTTGGTAAAAAAGGCAAGGAGGAAAAGGGCGAGTAAAGGTCCTGTAAAAAGACCTGTGAAAAAAAGCGCATTGGAAAGTAGTGAGCTTTTCATATCCACAGCGATAAACGCACAGCCCGTGCTCAGAATTGCCCACAAAATAGTCCACTGTTTCGCTTTGGCCAACGAAGCCGCACTCTCATCCCGAATGAGCATAATATCTTTCACAGTCGTATTTCCGAGCGCATTAATCGCACTCGAAAGGCTGCTCATCGCGGCTGCATAAATTGCCGCCACCACAAGGCCTGTAGCCCCTGAAGGTAAAACGTTCACAATAAAATGCGGAAAAACTTCATTGATAGCGGTCCCTGGAGGCAAAGGAACGATTCCTTTCACCTGATAAAAAACATAGAGGCCCGCACCCACCCAAAAGAAAAGAATGGAGACAAAAATACCGAGAACCATACTCAAAACGCTGGAGAGATTTGCTTCCTTCGCGGATTTACAACTGAGATAACGCTGCACGAACTGCTGATCGCAGCCGCGGATCGCAATTTCAATCACGGCATACACAAAACCCGCCGAAAGTAAGTTGCGCGCATTGGCAGGGCTCCAATCCGAAGCATTGAACCAGACCGTTTTCCCCGCCTCTGAAGCCATGGCGTACATAGGTCCAAAGCCACCTATCGCATGCGCAATAATCAAAAGCGTCAAAAGACCACCACCAAACAACACCCCAAATTGCAACACATCCGTCCACACCACCGCTTTAAACCCACCATACCAAGTGTAAGCGGTCGCGACAAGTGCGGTAATCAAAATAGCCATATGAATATCGATGCCCAAAATAGGGGCGAGTACCAGCGAAGGGGCATAAAGCAAAATACCCATACGCAATAAGAGATGCAAGCTGTAAAATACCGCCGCAATACGGCGCACGCCCCGCGAAAAATGTTTTTCAAACAATTCGTAAGCGCTTGAAATTCCAGCCCTTTTGATGCGTGGGATAAAAACAACACCCACCACTACAATCGCAATCAACGCCCCAAAATTGTTCATTAAAAACGTCATGTTGGTGGCATAAGAATCGGCAGGGTTCCCTAAAAAAGTCGTTGCACTCACCGACGTCGCAATAAGACTAATACCTATCGCCACCCACGGCATGGAACCACCGCCGCGCATATAACCTTTAAAATCTTTTTTACCCCGAGAAGCCCAAAGACCCACAAACACAGAAAACAAAATGTACGCAACAAGAACAATCCAATCAAGCAATGTGAACACAAAAAAATTCCTTTAGACTGAGGGGGTTTCCGGTTTTGTGGATTCGGAGCCTGAGTACTCAATGTACTCGACTACTTGGTTACGTCCGCCATTCTTGGCCTTGTACAAAGCCTTATCGGCAAAGGAAAGCGCTTGTTTCATATCGCGGTATTCAGGGCGCACCAAAAAACTACCAATACTGACCGTCACCGGAATTTGCTCGGCTCGATGAATGTCAAATAATTTATCTCCAATGGCCTTGCGAATACGCTCGGCGGTTTCCTTGAGTGCCTCTGGGGAACAATCCACGAGACCCACCACAAACTCTTCACCCCCATAGCGAGCGACCACATCAATTTCTCCACGCACTTCATCGCGAATTCGAGAGGCAATGCCCTTGATCACTTCATCCCCCGCCGGATGACCGTAAGTATCATTGATGTGCTTGAAGTGGTCAATATCCAGCATTAA
>MNYL01000069.1 GCA_001873075.1 Fibrobacteres bacterium CG2_30_45_31
AAATTTTCTTTATCACTGGTGAGGATGTGGCGAGCGTTTTGAGACGTTACGGAAGGCTCGTGGGCACAACACCCAGGCCTCCGCTCTGGAGCCTGGGTTATCATCAATGCCGCTGGGGATATTCGGGCACGAAAGACCTGGAGCGTCTGGACTTTGAGATGACAAAAGCGGGAATTCCCTGCGATGGTCTCTGGCTCGACATTGACTCTATGGATCGCTACAAAGTTTTCACAACGAATCCGAAAACGTTCAAAAATCCAGAGAGAACGATGGCGAAGCTCCTCAAAAAAGGGCGACATGTGGTTGCCATTCTGGATCCGGGTGTCCGCGATGAAAAAGGCTATTCCGTAAGAGAGAGCGGGATAAAACAAGAGGCCTTCTGCAAGAATCCCAATGGTGATTTTTACCGTGGTTTTGTATGGCCCGGGGCGACGCTATTCCCCGATTTCAGTACAGACAAAGGAAAGAATTGGTGGAAAGATCAGGTCTGCGCCTTTTCTAAAAAAGGATTTTCAGGTTTCTGGCTCGATATGAATGACCCCTCCACGGGCTCCGTGACACAAGAGGAAATGCTTTTCAATCAGGGGAAAGCAGCTCATGAAACTTACCATAACCTTTACGCGACAGGGATGGCAAAGGCGACACGGAATGGGCTTCTCGAAAGCCGTCCCGAGAAACGCCCGTTTCTGCTTTCCAGAAGCGGAAGCACGGGGATCGGCCAATATGCGGCCCTCTGGCTCGGCGATAATTTCAGCCATTGGCGTCACCTCAAGGCAAGCATTCCCATGGCTCTCGGGCTTTCCATGAGTGGAGTTCCTTTTGTAGGGGCGGATGTGGGTGGTTTTGGTGACGACGTGACAGAAGACCTCATGGTGCGCTGGGTAGAAGCCGCGTGTCTTTTTCCATTTTTCCGAATCCACAGTGCGAAAGATGCCAAAGAGCAGGAACCGTGGCAGTTCAGTAAAAAAGCACTCGCCCGCATTCGTGAATGCATCCAATTCCGCTACCGGATGCTCCCCTACCTTTACGAAACCTTTATGGAGCATGAGCGCACAGGCGCCCCAGTCATGCGCCCCCTTTTCTACCTCGGCAAAGAAGCGGCAGAAATCGCTCCATCTCATTTTGAAGATGAGTTCCTCATTGGGGATAAGCTTCTCGTGGCCCCGATTCTCGAAGCTAAGACACGGTCCCGTGAAGTCCAGTTACCGAAAGGCGACTGGTTTTGCCTCGCCGATGAGAAATGGTACCGAGGTGGGAAACCTTTTCATTGGACACTGCGCTCTGGCGGGATGCCTGTGTTTGTAAAGAATGGTAGCCTTGTTCCCCAGTTCGAAAAGAAGTGTACCACGAGCACGGCGGATCTGGATCTTTCGCGCGCCCAATTACCCCTTTACATCAAACCGGGATTTACGAAGCCAGTGATACAGGAGTATCGCTATGACGAAGGCGAAGGCGTTGCGTACAAAATAAAAGGGGATACCATAATCACCCTTGTAGCAAAACCCTTGTGAATAGCTTTTTCAACTCCGACCCTGCTGAAAATACGGGATTCATCAATAGCAGAGAAAGCAGTAGCCAATTCGAATCATCAACCACAGAACCTTCCGCCTGGAACGCTCGGTCGTGATGCAAAAATTCGCCCCTAAGTTATAGGCACGCTTGGTTCTCGTTCCAGAAAAGTCGCGCCCCCGTCGGAAAATTAATCACGCCTCTATTCATATAATAGCAACAGAAAATATATTTTTCCTCTATGGAAAATTACATTCATGACTTTGCCGATTTTTTACGCTCGCATTTAGCCTCTATTTCTGTGGGTATTATCTCGACAATTCTGGTGATTTACGGAGGAGCCCTTAACCAACACGCCCGCAAACTGACCAAAAAATTTCCTTTTATTGGGCGCTTTGCCTTTTTTGTGGTCTTATGCAGCGCGGGTTACGGGTTGCTTTCCTCCCAGTTGGTTCGTTATTTGCGCCATTTTTTAATGGATTTACAAGATCTACACTTGATTCTGGCAATTACGCTCTCTTTTATTATTCTTGGATTCTTAGCCAAAAGCAGCAAAAACGCGTGATAATTTGTCTATACCTTTGCTTTCCATACTGAAAGTCATTAAACCTTGAATCATACCGTTATTTCCTGATTTATATTTCCTACCATGAAACGTATTCTAAATAAATCTCGTTCCAAGTGGGAAAAAATTTTATTGGCTCTTTGCGCATTCTTTTGGGCAGGGTGCGATGAGTCTACCAGCAATAGCGGAACCTTGTACGGGTGCCCTTCCGATGTTTGCGGGGATTCCTCTTCTTCTACAGACGCGACCTCTAGCGCCGCTACAAACACTTCATCCTCCGCTGTCGCGAGTTCCTCCAGCGCTGTCGTCAGTAGTTTTGATCTCTGCTCTCTGGAATATACGGAAGCGCAGTTGCAGACTGCCCTGGAGAATGGTTATATCACGAACAAAGCGGCCTGTGATTTAGGGAGCATCATTGCGCTTTATGGTTCACCCGCGATGTTCGATTCCATCGCCAAAGTGAATGCCTCCACAACGCTTATTTATGACGAAGGGGTGGGCTGTTACCGTTGCCCCAAAGACGAATCGTCTTCCTCTTCGACACCCTCGTCTTCCAGCGTTACTCCGAGTTCATCTTCGAGCAGCACCTCTCTGGAGGGTTGTACTCTTGAAATTCCGGAAGCAACCTTAGATGAAGCCCTGAGAGAAGGTTCCATTTATGACAAAGCGCTGTGCACCTTGGCGGAAGTCGCCACAGACTATGGCGTTCCCTATTCTTCCGATGCATCCAGTGTGAACTCCGGTTCAACACTCATCTACAAGGAAGGCTTGGGATGTTACCGTTGCCCGGGGGACGAATCCTCATCATCGGTAGCGCAATCCTCCTCCAGCGTTCCTTCCAGTTCATCTTCCAGTATTCCAAAATCCTCTTCGAGCCGAACCACCTACGAAGATTGCTCATTGGAAATTACGGAAAACCAATTAGATTCCGCGCTGAACGAAGGCTCCATTTCAAACAAAACAAATTGTGTGCTGACTGAATTCGCACCCGTTTATGGAATTTCATATCCGGTCAATCCTAACGAATCTACAAGCCCTCTGATCTATGTTGAAGGAGACGGTTGTTACCGTTGCCCGGAAGCCACAGAGTCTTCCTCATCCGAGACCTCTGAAGAAAAATAATGAGTCAGAACGTTCTTCCTTTCAAGAAGCAAGCAGCGCTTGAACTCCATCGCCTTTACCGTCATTCTCTTGCGAAAAGCCATACACTCTCGTATTTTTTCTGGGAATGCACACTCCGCTGCAATCTGAACTGTCTACACTGCGGCAGCGATTGCCGCTGCGAAGCGGACCCCGATATGCCCCTCGCTGATTTTCTGAAGGTGCTCGACAGCGTTCGCCCCCATGTCAATCCTTCGCGAACTCTCATTGTCGTTACAGGCGGGGAACCTCTCATGCGCAAAGATCTGGAGGAAGCGGGCAAAGCCTTTATGGAACGGGGCTTCCCGTGGGGCTTTGTCACCAACGGTTTTGCCATGACATTGCCGCGTTTTAAAAATTTACTTTCCGCAGGACTCCGTTCCATGACCGTGAGCCTCGATGGTCTGAACCGTTCCCACGATCATTTCCGCGGGCGCGAACATTCCTTCGAAAAAGCAGTCGATACTATCCGCTGGGCCTCGCATACGCCCGGGCTCCTCTTTGATGTGGTCACCTGCGTCAACAAAGAAAACCTGCCGGAGCTTCCCGAAATCCGCGACATGCTCATTGATCTGAAACTCAAACGCTGGCGTATCGCTACCGTATTTCCGAAGGGCCGCGCCAAGGAAAACCCCATTTTCAAATTGGACGATGCGGAATTCAAACGCGTCTTCGACTTTATCCGCGAAACGCGCCTGCAGGGGAAAATCCGGGCCGACTACGGCTGCGAAGGATTCCTCGGAAACTATGAAAATCAAGTGCGCAGCAACCCCTTTTTCTGCCGCGCCGGAATCAATGTCGGTTCCGTACTCGCCGATGGTTCGATCTCGGCCTGTCCCTCTTTGCGCGGAGATTACATTCAGGGAAACATTTACCGCGATGATTTCATGGACGTCTGGCGCAATCGTTTTCAAGTAATGCGGGATCGTTCCTGGACCAAAAAAGGGGATTGTGCTACCTGCAAATACTGGCGCTACTGCGAAGGCGGGAGCCTGCATCTCCGCGACGAAAAAACCGGCGAAATCGCCTACTGTCATTTGAAGCGGTTCGGCATCCCCACGGAATAGAACGACTTCAACGCCCCAGAAATTTGAAAACGCCCATCACCAAATCTGTCAAAGAAACGGGACTCGCATCTTCCAGTTCTATTTCCGCCTCTGACAACTGATGTTTGGTGCGTTCCGGTTCCGGCGGGGGTTTCAAAAGATCTCCCCCGGCACGAGCCCAGAGAAAAATCCGATACAACTCCCCGGCATCCAAAAACACACCATGATCGCGACACCGATCCAGAATGATTCCCGAATAGGTTCCATAATTTTGTCTGTTCATCAGCTTGCCACACTCGGGACACGGACGATACCGAACCGCCTCGGACGATTCCGGTGCCGCAGCGCGCAGAGTCGAGAGCCGTACATTATTGATATGGGCCACGCCCTGAATGGTTTCGTGCACCAGAACATCTAACTCGCCCGTATCAAAGAAAATTCCCAGACATTTCGGACAACGATCCAGATAGAACGGCTTTCCGGGTACTCCTACATCCACTACCTCCATTTCAGAACGGCATTGCGGACACAGGCGCACCTTCTCGGGAAGGTGAGTCGTAAAGTAATGACGACCCGACAAATCCACATCATTGGTCGCTTTACAATAGTCACAAACAGGGCGTCCTTCGCGCAAGGGAGCCCCACAATGAACGCAAATAGGCATAGTTATCCCTTCGGCAGTGGAGGCGGTTCCGCGGGGAACACCGGTCGCAATTCCATCACTTCGCGCGCAGGACTCCAATGAGCCATCCCTGATTTCCACACCAGCGTTTCCGGTTTCAACTTCCCGGAAGCCTGTAACAGAGAAAGGGCGGCTAACGTGTGGGGACCGTTCTTCACACCCTCCAGAGCAATCCACCAAATCGCATCACTCCCGTTACCCGGAAGCGGAGGCGGGTTCGCTACACCGTTCCCCATTTGTTGCGCCATTCCAAAACCCATACCGAGGCCCATACCGCCCGCAGCCATTCCTCCCGGATTCCCTGCGGCCACTTCCGCGGCCGTCGCCATCTGGTAGCGCGAGTAATCCGATTCGCCCACAGCGGTCATGCTGGCGCGCTTATCCATGCTCCGTTCCACTTCTTCAGGGACAGAAATATTTTCCACCAGTAATTGAAAACACTTCAAACCGTATTCCGCAATTTCCGTTTGAATTTTCTTTTCCAGTAATTGTCCCAGCTCATCGTAATGAGGCGCAAGATCCAGAACGGGGATTTTTGCATCCCCGATCATATCCGCAAAACGGGAAACCACAAGATTGCGCACCTGTTCCGTAATGTCATCCACATCAAACTGCGCCTGGGTGCCCACAATCTGGGACATCAATTGATGCACATCAGTCACCTGAAGCACATAAGATCCGTAGGCGCGGAGACGCACCATCCCCAATTGAGCATCGCGCGTCATCACCGGATTGCGGGTGCCCCATTTCTGGTCGGTAAAACGGCGACTACTTACAAAATAAACTTCAGCCTTAAATGGACTGTCAAAACCAAATTTCCAGCCCTTGAGTGTGGAGAGAATCGGTAGGTTTTGAGTGGTTAAGGAATAGGTACCTGGATGGAAAATATCGGCCAACTGGCCCTCATTCACAAGAACCGCTATTTGTCCTTCACGGACAACCAACCGGGCTCCATTTTTAATTTCATTCTGGTAGCGGGGAAAGCGCCAAACCAAAGTATCGCCGCCATCTTCTAGGTGTTCGACGATATCAATAAATTCACCCTTAATTTTATCCAATAAGCTCATATAAATCCTCACAGAAGAAACTCTTAAGAAAGATATATAAAAGCCTCAGATGAAGGCGAATTAATAATTATCCGTGAATCAGCGCCATGAATTCCGCACGCGTTTTTTCGCTGCGTTTAAAAAGTCCCAGAAGCTGACTCGTAAACATCACGGAACCCTGCTTCTTGACCCCGCGAACCGTCATGCAGCTATGAGTCGCTTCCACCACAACCGCCACGCCTTTCGGGTTCAATTGTTTCTGGATGAGCTCCGCAATCTGCCTAGTCATACGTTCCTGCACCTGAGGGCGCTTCGCATAATAATCCACCGTACGCGCCAATTTCGAAAGGCCCACAATGCGATCATTGGGGATATAAGCCACATGGGCTTTTCCGATAAAAGGCAGAAAATGATGTTCGCACATACTCACAAAAGGGATATCCTTCAGAAGGATCATCTCATCGTAAGCCTCAGTAAACTGAGTGCTCAAAAGATCGTCTTCATTGACGCCATCGGTTAACCCTGCCAGCAACTCCTGATACATTTTCGCCACGCGACGCGGCGTATCAATCAAGCCTTCACGATGAATATCCTCACCCATGCCTTCAAGAATCAACCGAAAGCCATCTTCCATCTTTGCCAAATCCATCATTTTTACTCCAGCGAAAGCAACAAAATCCGTGAATTTCTTTTGGTATTGTATGCGGCCTTTTTAGACGGAGGCAGATCCTCCACCGTCCCATCACGAAATCCAAAGGGATAGAACCAATCCAGCGCTTGCGTTGTCAAAAGGAAAATTTGTTTGTACCCGCGCATCCGTGCCGTCGCAATCAAGTGCCGGACAATGGATTCACCCACACCGGACTTCCGATAATTCACAGCCACCGCTATTGCAGCGAGTTCCGCCATATTCTCTTCAAAGGCATGCAGGGCACCACAGCCATGAATGGCATTATCAATCGAGTACACCACATAATCCGACAACTTCTCCGAAATGGATTCCTGAGTCCGGGGAATCAAAAATCCCTTGGCGATATAATCCTGCATAATCCGCAAAATATCAGGAATGTCATCAATCGCTGCGGGCCGGATACTGGAATACTGATTAGCGTACACCATGGTGCCATCGCCCTGACTGGAGAATACTTCCTGAAGCACACTTCCCTGAATTTCACCGCTAACCAGATGAACCCGATTAGCCCCTGCTTTACAGGCCCGAATAGCATTAATCAAATAATCAATTTGAGCATAGTTTAGAGTTTTGGGATTGAGATCCAATATTTCTTGAGCCTGATCTATATCCAAAGCGGAAATCACGCCGCTGTCAGTAGATTCGAGATATTTAGTATTGCATCCCGTGTTCAAACCATGCGCCTGAATTCCATTTTCACTTCCAATAAAGAACAACTTTCCGACAGAGAGATACTTGCAAAGTTCTGTAGCAAGTTCCGTACTCGAAATATTGTAAGCGTGACCTAACTTGTTCCAGCCAATCGGTGGAAGAATCGGAATAAAATCTTCTGCAAGCAAATGTTCCAAAATATCTTTCTGAATGCGTTCGATTTTCCCCGTCCGCATATAATCAACACCCTCGATGATCCCAATACTCCGCGCCATAACCCAGTTGCCTTGGATACCATGGCAACCACTCGCCGTCAAGTGACTCATAATCCGTTGTGCAACGCCCAAAGAAGCCTGTTCTATCAGGGGCAGCGCTTCTTCGCTGGTCAACCGAATACCATCCTGAAACTGAGAATGAATTTCCCAGGCCACCAATTGTTTGTCAATACTTTTCCGAGTGCCCGGTACAATTAAAAACTTGACGCCCGCTTTATGCAGAAGCGTAATATCCCGCATCAAAACAGGAAACAACGGGTGATCCATCAGGCTGTCTTCTATTTTAAGGACAAACAACTGACCTTTAAACCGGTTAATGTAACTGAACACTTCCCGAATAAAACTGGCGACTTCCAGTTTCTGATCATTAAAATCCGTAATAGTTTCCATGCTTTAAATATAAGAAAAGCAGAGGGATCACTCTGCTTTTCTTTAATATTCGAAGGATTTGCGAAATTATTTCTTAACCGGAGCCACTTTCGTCGTGTCTGCTTTTGCTGTAGCTGCCGCAGGCTTCACGGCGGCGGTCTTTGCGGTATCAACCTTAGCAGCCGGAGCTACGGTCTTTGTTGCAGGAGCCACTTTCTTCGTGGTGTCGGCCTTTGCAGCGGCAGGCTTCACAGCGGCGGTCTTTGCGGTATCAACCTTAGCAGCCGGAGCTACAGTCTTTGTTGCAGGAACCACTTTCTTCGTTGTGTCGGACTTTGCAGCAGCAGGCTTCACAGCCGCGGTCTTCGCGGTATCAACCTTAGCAGCCGGAGCTACAGTCTTTGTTGCAGGAGCCACTTTCTTCGTGGTGTCGGCCTTTGCAGCGGCAGGCTTCACAGCGGCGGTCTTTGCGGTATCAACCTTAGCAGCCGGAGCTACAGTCTTTGTTGCAGGAACCACTTTCTTCGTTGTGTCGGACTTTGCAGCAGCAGGCTTCACAGCCGCGGTCTTCGCGGTATCAACCTTAGCAGCCGGAGCTACAGTCTTTGTTGCAGGAGCCACTTTCTTTGTGGTGTCGGACTTTGCAGCAGCAGGCTTCACAGCGGCGGTCTTTGCGGTATCAACCTTAGCAGCCGGTGCTACAGT
>MNYL01000116.1 GCA_001873075.1 Fibrobacteres bacterium CG2_30_45_31
TAGGTTTAATCCTCGCTGAGCAAAGCACTTTATTTGAGAAAATCGAAAAGCTCACCCAGGATGTGGAAAAGCTTACTGCCAAGATCAAAAAAAGTGGCATTCGCTTTAATGTAGATGTGTTCTAAACCGGACTAATTCCTGCTTGATTTTTTATCCTTCTTCTATACCTTTTGTATAAAAAAAAGATAGTTTAAGCGGGCAACGAAACCATGTGACAGATTCAGTTAGAGTTTGTCACTAACGAAGGGGTATGGATTATGACTGAAAAGAAACCCGCAAAAATGAGCAAAAAGGATTTAGACTATTTTGAAGCACTTCTTATAGAAAAACGTCGTGAATTGGTGGCCGCTCAAACGGAAAGCACCGATTCTAATACATTTCATAGTCAAAAAGACCAAGGTGGAGAACTTGCTGGTTATTCCAATCATTTGGCGGACGCGGCTTCAGACTATACCTCTCTCGAAACCAATTTTGATTTAGCGGCTCGCGAAGGTAAATATCTTGTCTATCTTGAAGATGCTTTAACGCGCATTAAATTGGGAACTTTTGGTGTTTGCAAAATTTGCCAACAACTGATTCCAAAAGCTCGTTTGGAAGCTGTCCCCACAGCCACAAAATGTGTGAACTGCAAGGAAGAAACCAAAAAGAAAGAACGCGAAGAAAGTAAAGTAGAAATGGCTCGCCTTTTTGCTGAACAGCAACGCCGCGAACAGATTCAAAAATCGCAGAGTTAAATTTTTTCTCACAGAAGTAGTTTATGCCTTCTTCTGATCAGTATCGTCGAATCTTTGTGTTGGGATCTGGCTTCAGCAAATCTTTTTGCCGTTCCATGCCCACACTCAAAGATCTTAACGGAAGAATTCCTTCGGACATAGGGCAGGAGTGCCCTGCATTTCGGGATTATTGTTTTTGGTTACAAGAACTCTGCCACCATCAGCCCGAATATATGGAAATCGAATCTGTGGCGACTTCGATTCTTTCTGCTCAAATTTTTCCGGGGGAACAAGAACGACTCAAACACGCCCTTTTACGTTTTGAGCTTTTGCGATTTATTGCAAACTCAATGCATCGTTTAGCCCCGTTGGAAATAGGGGATTCCTTAATACTTTCGGCTTTTCTAGAAAGCATCAAAAATGAATCCAATAAGGCCTCGCGAGATTCTTTATTATTGTCATTCAACTATGATACGCTCATTGAAGATCAAATTCACCAAGATCCTCACTTGTACGAGACCGTCTCTATGGATTATGGGGTGACTATAGAATCTGCCGATAGATCCAAACAAAAAATTCAACGCCCCTATTCTATTGATCTTTTGAAATTGCACGGTTCTTTAAACTGGTATACTGTCAAGGGAGCTGGTGCCGAATTAGATCTTAAAAATATTTGCTGCGTAGAACCGGGCGATCGTAGCTTCCCATTATATGAACATGAAAATCCTCTTTTTATTCCGATGGCCCACGCGAAGGAATCCTTTTTGAGAGGGAGCCTTTTCAATGTACTCTGGGCGAAGGCCGATTATTACCTCTCCCACGCAGAAGAACTATATGTGATCGGTTATGGATTCCCCAAAACCGATGGTAACAATATTCCCTTTTTATTAAAGCATCGTGATCGCATCCGCAAAGTGATCGTCTTTGAAAATGAAGGCCACACGAACCTCACTCGTCTCCAAAATTTATTTGGGAATGAGGTCGTTTCTTCTTGTGATGCAAAATGCTTTCTCAAAGAGTCTTTTACAAATCGGTAATCTTGAGCGGATTGTAAGAAATATCCGAATCAATCACATCCACACCTTCAACTTGTTTCACCTTACGCACCACAATATTGGTCAGTGGCAAAATGATAATTTCATAGCCCGTTTTCATCAGTGTTTGAGTGCCAATTAAAATGATCAAATCCGAAGTAGGGATCACACCAAAGAAGGCGAGAATAAAAAACACCAAAGAATCGATGCCTTCACCAAAAAGTGTGGAAACAACAGCCCGCAGAGAAAATCCGCGACCATGGGTCATCCGTTTCATCTTACTCATCACAAAAGCATTTATAAACGATCCGCAAAGAAAAGCCACTAGACTTGCCAAAGAAATACGGACCGTATTGCCTAAAACCATTGAGAATGCATTTTGATGCTCTGCGCTAAAATTTTCTGAACCTGGAACCAAAATAGCGAGCTGGAAAATTGTCACCGCAATGAAGTTCATAGCGAAGCCGCCCCATATCACCAGACGTACTTTTTTAAATCCCCAAACTTCGGCAATCACATCGTTCACAATATAGGAGAGCGGGAAGATCAAAAGACCTGCTGTAGCCTCAATTGGCCCAATAGAAATCAGCTTTTGTTCCACAATATTGGCGACGACAAGACAAAGGGCAAAAAATAGCCCGAACATCATATACAAGGCAGAGACCTGTTTATTCATTCTGAATCCTTACACACGGACAGCTTCAAGTGCAGAATCTGCCCGCTTGTTTTTTTCGTGGTTATCAAGAACACGCTACGGCATTTCCGCAGTACGGTTACCCTCAGGTAACACATCAAATATAGCTTTCGAAAACTATTACCCCAAGCCTATAAAAATAAGTCCGCAAAGAATGCCCGCCACTGCCGCCACTTTTAGTTTTCCCTTCTTTTCACCAAAAAATAAAAGGCCCCCGGCAAAACTAATCACCACATTAGATCTTCGAATCACTGTCACAACGGAAACCAACGCATCCTCTTCATGGAGTGCGAGAAAGTAGAATCGATCTGCAATCAAGAGAAATATCCCCACCGCAAGGATAATCCACTTGAAATGAAACTGAGACCCCTCATGGCGCCGAGGGTACCATAAAATCATCATGATCACCCCCTGAATAATCACCATATAAAAAGAAAACCAAATCTGAAGCACTAACGGATCGAAGTGCATTCTCTGCAATAAGAATTTATCGTAGACTCCGCTACAAGACCCAAGAAAAGTGCCGAAAAACATGGCGAGCACCCAAGGATTTCTCCAATAAGATCCTGTTTCCCGTCTCCCGGCCACACTCATCACGACATAACTCAAAAGAGAAATCGCGATCCCCATCCACTGCATAGAAGAAGGACGTTCCGCCATGAATGAAATTGCCATCGCAATGGTAAACAAAGGAGCACTAGCTCGAATAGGGGAGGTAATGCTCAAAGGCATCCGAGAAACGGCGTTGTAAGTAAAGGCCCAGCTCCCGGTCACTAAAGCGGCCTTCAAACATAACAACCCATGTTCCCGCCAAGAAAGAACTGGAATATCTTTAAAGACAAAAACAGGGACTAATAAAACCGCACCAGTAAGGCTACAAATAAAAAGCACTGGCCACACCGCATTTTTCTGCAGTGCATTTTTTTTTGAAATATCATAAAATCCAAGGAAGATAGCAGAGCCAATGGCGAGAGTGATCCATAACATGGCGCCAAAGATAAAAAGACAAAGACCCTTGGATGAAGCTGCATAATAAATGTATTCTTTTTAAAATTTTCAGGAGTTCCAATGAACGTTAATATCAAGGGAAAAGCAAGTTCCTTCATGGATGAGTTTAAATCCTTCGCATTCAAGGGTAATGTTGTTGATATGGCCATCGGTGTCATTATTGGTGCAGCCTTTGGTAAAATAGTCACCTCCATGGTAAACAACATTATTATGCCCGTGATTTCTCTCCTATTACCCAGCGGAAACAATTATGCGGATTGGAAATTTTCCATTAATCGAGGTACGGAAATTATCAATGGTGTTGAAAAAGCCAAAGTTATTGATATTCCTTACGGACTTTTCTTAAGTGAAATTGTAAGCTTTGTTATTGTAGCTCTCGTATTATTTATTGTGATTAAGAAATTTTTGGGATTTGTAATGAATATTAAAAAAGCAGAAGTTGAGGCTACAACCCCAGCGACGCCACCCCCGCCTTCTGCTCAAGAAGTTCTTTTGACCGAAATCAGAGATCTTCTCAAGAAGCAAGCCCAGTAATTCGACCTCTATTCGACAAAAAAAGCCCCTATTTTGGGGCTTTTTTAATATTTTCTATGACAATTGTGGATAAATTCTACTTATTTGCTTCGTATGCGTTCCACGTTGTGGATAAAATAGTTTCTAAGGAAGAATATTTAGCTTCCCATCCCATGAGTGCTTTTGCCTTCGCGGGATTTGCAATTAATGAAGCTGGGTCACCAGGTCTTCGTTCAACAATACGATAGGGGACTTTCTTACCCGATATTTTCTCTGTCATCTGTACAATATCCAAAACGCTAGCCCCTTGTTGCACACCCAAATTTACGATAAAACTGGTATTGTCTTTTTGAAGCTTTTCAAATGCCATTCCATGGCCAATCGAGAGATCATTTACGTGGATATAATCTCTAACTCCAGTACCATCAGGAGTATCATAATCGTTTCCGAAAATCAAGACCTCTTTCCGTTTTCCTTGTGCCACTTCCATAACCACCGGAATCAAATTTGCCGGATTCCGTTCCAGCCCTGTTAATCGACCCTTCACATCATAACCTGCGGCATTAAAATAACGCAGAGCGGCAAACTTCATTCCGCGCAACTTATCATACCAAGAGAGAAATCCTTCAATGGCAAGTTTCGTATAACCGTAATAATTTTCTGGAACTGTTGGGTGATTTTCATCCACAGGGGAATAATTTGGAGAACCATAAACAGCAGCGGAACTCGAAAAGACAAAATATCGAACTCCATGCGTAGCAGCGGCATTGATAATATTAATGGACCCCGAGATATTATTGGTGCTGTACTTTTCTGGAGTCAACATGGATTCACCTGCAGCTTTAAAAGCCGCTAAGTGTACAACGCCCTCTGGTTGAAATGTCTCGAAAAACTGGTTCAAATCTTCAGGATTCAAAATATCGCCTTGAACAAAAAGCGCTTCTGAAAATAAATTTTGAGTAAGCCCCGAAGAAAGGTTATCAAATACAGCCACTTGATGGCCTCTGTCCAATAGCTCTCTTACCGTATGTGAACCAATATAACCCGCACCACCAATTACCGCAATTTTCATGAAACCTCCGAAGAACTTTAAAATTAGCAAAATGTTTCCCGTGAAACATTATTTAACGATTCTTTTCATATTTTTGTAAAATGCCGCTTTTAAAATTTATTCTCCGCTCCACACTTTACCCGATCCTTAATTATTCCGGTTGGAAGCGGCGCGTTCTCAATGCAAATCTGAAATTAATCTACCCCATAAAATCTGAAAGTGAAAAGAAACACTTAAGAGTGGCCCTTCTCAAAAACCTGTCCAAAGATGGGGCTGATTTTCTCTCTGGACTTACCGCTTACAAAACGGCACCAAAAAATATTTCAGCATACCCCAATCTACACGCCGGCTTTAAAATGGAAATAGACCCTTCAAGTAAACAGACTTTAGAAAAGATGCGTTTAGGAGGGCTTATGCTTACGGCGCATTACGGAAATTATGAAGGGTTAGGAGCTTGGTTGTGCCGGTTAGAAATTCCTTTAATGGCGAGTTATGCTCCCATTCGTCCATCGTTTCTTAATGATTATCTATACAATCACTTGCGGCAAGTTGATGGTTACCACTACTCCACTTTTATCCAAAATCCTCGGCATATTCTAAATTCTTTAGATCAAGGGAACTTATTTTGCCTCATTGCGGATCAGGATTATCGCAAAGGGAGACCGAGCAAAGACACTTTCTTAGGACAACCCGTCTGCTGCAACCCCATCCCCGCCTTTATTCTAAAATATCGTCCTCGAACCCCTGTATTTCTCAGTTGGATAAGAACCGAATCGAACCAGAAAACTCTTTTTGCCAAAGAACTGATATTGGGAGATAAAACGCACCCAGAAAAAGTGATCTATGAATTTAATCGCTGGCTTGAAACTCGAATTCAAGAAGACGATGCTCTCTGGTATGGTTGGTTACATAGGCGTTTTTTATGTGGTTTTTTTCCAGAAAAAAATATTTATTCACATTAAATAAACAAAAATAATATTTATTCAAATTCAAAAAAGTTTGATTTCTTATCCATTTATCAGAGATTCATGACTTTTTATCCATATTTACCATTACGCTTATTTGATTAATTCACAATTTCATTCCGATTTTTTCGAATTATAAAAAACTGTTTATAGATTCGACGCTAAAATTCAGAATGTTTCCCGTGAAACATTTTTGCTACTGGTTTTGATGGATCTCGTTGATACGTCAATAGTTATTGAGAACAAGTGTATTTTACTCCATAAAATTACTTTCATCAACTTTTTTCAAAAATTCAGAGATAGCCTGTTACTTTCGTCTTGATTTAAATACCCTGATAATCTAAATTGTTTCCCGTGAAACATTTTTTTGATGAAAACCAAGAGCGCCTTCTTATTTCTTTTTTGAATTCATTTCAAGTTTTCCTCGCTGAAAAAACACTAGAACAGCTATTCGATTATACCAATCTAGTCTTAGAGGGGAACGAAAAAACTAATCTTATTTCGAAAAATGATGGCCCAAAATTTTTGACCCGTCACATCACGGATTCTCTCATACCCTATATAATATTGTCTAAAAAAAACAAACTGTCGCCTAGCATGAAATGGGCGGACATGGGTTCCGGTGCCGGTTGTCCCGTTTTTCCTTTAGCCATCGCTTGCCCGGATATTCATTTTTATGCTGTTGAACCCAGAGCAAAACGAATATTATTTTTAGAATCGGTTAAAGAAAATTTAAACTTGAAAAATATAACTATCGTGGGAAAACGGTTTGAAACGTCAGAAATCAACCATTGCGATATTATTTCTTGTCGGGCTTTATCCACATTTGAAAATGATTGGCAGAGAGCAAAACCAGCACTTCGTCAACACGGTCTATTCGTTACGTTGAAAAGTTTTGAATCTGTTCGGGAGTTACAGGAAACTCCACACACAGAAATTGTGAAATACTCTTTACCTGAAGAAACTCAAAATTATGCTCTTGTAATCAGAGGCTACTATGAATAAAATTATTGCTATTTGTAATCAAAAAGGTGGCGTTGGTAAAACAACCACGGCTGTGAATTTAGCGGCCAGTTTTGCTGCACTTGAAAAACAAACTCTTCTTATTGATATGGATCCACAAGGAAACGCATCTCAAGGCATCGGTTATAATGAGACCCAAGAAGAAGATATTCATGAAGCCTTAGATCTTGCTGAAAATCCAGAAACGCTTACTTTTGAAATACTGAAGCCGATTATTAAACCCACAGAATTGAAATTTTTAAGCGTTATCACAGCTGGGCCTGACTTAGCCTCTTTAGAAATTGAACTTGTGAATGCGATGAGCCGCGAAAGAAGACTCGAACGGGTGACTAAAATATTGAAGCCTCACTTTGAATATATCATTATTGATGCTCCTCCCAGTCTTAACTTACTTACACTTAATACGCTGACTGCCGCTGATAGTGTATTAATTCCTGTGCAATGTGAATATTATGCGCTTCAAGGATTGGCTGAACTTT
>MNYL01000225.1 GCA_001873075.1 Fibrobacteres bacterium CG2_30_45_31
ATAATATGTAAACAGTGTAAAAAAATAGTGCTTTTGGACATGACACACCTCATTAAACCCATATTTTTAAGCTTTTTAAAATTTACTTTGTGTAAAAATCTATGTTTAATTTTATGAGCCTCGCGTTAGATAAATTATTTGATTATGATAATTTTCGCACGTTTTTGCAGGATTATTTTGTTGAGCAAAAACGTCTCCGTGCGGTGTTTTCACATCGTTTTTTTGCTGCAAAAGCGGGCTTTAGTTCTTCCTCCTATTGTTTAAATGTGATTCGTGGGCGTTTTAATTTAACGCCTAAGTCTGTTGATAAGATGGCTCAGGCGATGGAATTGGATAATCGCCAAAAAGCTTACTTTGCAGCCCTCGTTCAGTATAACCAAGCGAAACGTACAGAAGAACGTGAATTTGCTTGGAACCAGATTCTTCAGATTCGCACACAAAATGAATTTGCTCATATATCGAATAATCAAAAAGATTATTTCTCTAAGTGGTATTATCCGGTGCTTCGAGAACTCGCTGTACACCCGAATTGGGATGGTGATATCACTCGGCTTGCGAGACTTGTTGATCCTTCTATTTCTACAGAAGAAGCACGTGTTGGAATTGCTAATTTGGAATCTTGGGGCCTTATTAAAAAACGGGATGATGGTAAATTTGAAGCCACCTCACTGATGTTGGATGCAAGTGGTGTTGCTCCTATGGACTTACGCCAGATTCGTCGTGAATATGTGCAATATGGAATTGGTGCCTTGGAAACCAAGAAACCTTTTGAACGTTTTGGAACTTTCACTACTCTCGCGATGAGTGAGGCTTCTTATGATTATGCCGTCCGGGTTCTAGAAGAAGCGCGTCAGAAGATTATTGCACGAGCATCGGATGATGCGATCGTTGATAAAGTTTATGAAATGATGATCATAACTTATCCTATGAGTCGTCCTATGAAAAAGGAGGACGGAAAATGAACCATTTGTTTTTTGCGAGTCTCGCTCTCTTCTGTGTTTTTTTCTTTGCGGCCTGTTCGGAAAAACATGCAGGCGGTGTTACGGATATCGGAAACTCTGTTGCAGGGGTCGTTGTCATGGACGATGGTTCCCCCGCCGTGAATGCGCGTGTGGTTGTTTACTTTGATCGTTGGGATAATGTAGCGAAGATGGATTCTTTGGTAGGTATTACGGACTCCACAGGCAATTTCAAAATTGATGGAGTCGAAGATTCATCACGCGTTCTTTTTGCTTCCCTAAAAGAGGATTGCGGTATGGAACAGGTGGGGGACACAATCGTTATTAGTCGCTCAAAACGATTGCAAGGGCGTATCGCTACGGAAACATCAGGCCATGTTCGCATTGTAGGGAGTATTCTTGATGCAAAAATTAATGCTAATGGCGAATTTACGTTCGATTCTCTCCCCCCAGGCGAAATTTCTATCGCTTATATTTCTGAATCGGGGAATCCTCAATCTCGCTTTGTATTCCGCACGATTGACAATAGAGATTCCATCCATTTGCCGGATTTGGTAGAAGAGGCTCAAATGGTTTCTTGGTTGGTCATTGCGGATCACGTTTATTATTCTGATTATGGTTTTGGCGGTTTTGTGGCAAGCAACGAAGAGGTGACTCCCCCCGTCATCGCTTCTGTCCCGGTGACATTGGGTTTCACAACGACAGAAACGCTCTATGGGTTTGTGCTTCCGGTAAAGTTCACAACTCAAATTGATTTTGCTACGTTTAGTTCTCCAGAGTATTTCAGCGTGCTCACCGCAGAGGGAATTTCTTTACCTTTTGAAGTAGATTACTGGACTTTATCGGCTTCTCAGGGACTTTTATGGGTGCGTTTAGATTCAATTCCTGCGGGGACCGATTCTTTGAATTTATACCTCGCATTGCGTAGCGATTCCATTGATATGCAACCTGTATTTCGCGAATCGGATTATGTGGCGGCTGCGCTTCATTTGAATGGAGATGCTACTATTTCTGGGGCGACAACCTCTGATGCTAATTATGGTGTGATTGGTTATGGCGCAACGCTCACACAAGGCCAATACATTGATCTTGACTCTTTAGATCCGTGCGTCGGTGATTTTACGCTTTCTATTTGGGCATATTGGGCTGGCCCCAATGACAATCATCAAATTTTATTTTCCCAACGCACCTATTGGTCTGATACGACTTCTCGATTCCAATGGCATTACGATAATATCAATAAGGTTTTTGCTGCCTATAATAATGTGGATCAAAGGGACTCTTTTCCAGAAGCGGAGGTTCCCCAAAATGAGTGGGCTTATCTCACGTTAGTCTTTAAGGATGGTAAACTTGCAATGTATGTGAACGCTGTGCAGATGGGTGAAGCTAGAGATTTTGTTCCCACGGATCTTGATATCACAGTACCGTTCCGTGTTGGTGGTGATGAAATTGCCGTTGAAACTTGGAATGGTTCTTTGGATGAAGTGCGCGTTGAACTTACCGCTCGTTCAGCGGAATGGATTCGTCTCAACTACGAGACGCAAAAAGCTGCATCAAACTAGTTTTTTCTCTCAAAACCATAAAAAAGAAAAGCTCCCCAAAAGGAAGCTCTTTTCATCATATACTCAACTGTGAAATTTACTTGAACTTGATGACGCCTGGAGGGCAAGATTCAGCGGCATCTTTGATATCCGCTTCATACTTGGAATAATCGACGCCTTCTTTCACGACCATCTTTTCAGGAACGGAGAATACCGCACCGCAAACGGCTTCACAGGCACCGCAGGATACGCATTCGTCATTCGATTCATCGAGCCACACTTTAGTAATTGCCATAATAATACCTTCAGTTATAAATTAGAATAGACAGAATATATAAAAAAAGACTATTCATAAATTTAAGACCCGCTTTATGGAGGACTGGTTTTCTTAGATTTGGGAGCAAATTAATTTAACCGAAGAGGTTCGCACCGAAATGAAAAAGGTGGTTGTAAAAATTGGTGGCAGTTTAGCCATAGATGAGGCAAAACTGACTGATTTTGTCGCAGCGGTTTCCATGTTGCCAGCTCAGGGTTACCAGGTGGCTGTAGTGCATGGTGGCGGAAAAGATATCAATGAAAATATTGCGCTTTTGTCTGAAAAGCCGACATTCATCGAAGGCTTGCGAGTCACAACCCCGAGTATTATGAAAATGGTGGAGATGACCTTGTCCGGTCATGTGAATAAAAAGTTGGTGCGGATGCTTATGAATGCAAATTGCCCAGCGATCGGTATTTCTGGCGTGGATGGCGGACTTTTTGAAGTCAAAAAACGCGAAGGAAAAGTGGACTTAGGCCTTGTGGGTGATATTTACAAGGTGAATCCAAAAATCATTGAAGACCTTTGGAAATGCGGTTGGACTCCAGTGGTTAGTCCGATTTCGCTTGGTAGTGGGTTATCTTGGAATGTGAATGCGGATACAGCGGCTTCTGAACTTGCCGTTGCCTTAGGTGCAGACCAGTTTTTGCTCGTAAGCGATGTCCCCGGTGTTCTTGATGGAAATAAGAACGTGATCGCGGAACTTAACGAGGATCGCGTAGAACAATTGATTCGAGAGGGCGTGATTAGCGGAGGCATGATTCCCAAAGTGCAAGAGAGCATCAAATCCATTCGACGAGGATTGAAATCAATTCACATTCTCGGTTGGAAAGATGCATCACACTTTAGCAAACAAATTAAGGGAGACCTAAATTATGGAACCATCCTCAAATAACAAACTTCTTGCCCAAGACAAAAATTGGATCGCTCCGCTGTATGGAAAAGCGGATATTGATCTTGTCGAAGGGAAGGGCTCTTATCTCTTTGACGTGAACGGCAAAAAGTACCTGGACTTTGTCGCGGGTATTGCTGTGAATGCGCTCGGTCAATGTCACCCGGCAATCGTAATAGCGATGCAGGATCAGATCTGCAAATTTTCTCATTTGAGTAATTTATACCCGAATTATCCGCAAATTAATCTTGCGAAGAAAATGCTGGAAATCACAAAGTTTGACAAGGCTTTCTTCTGCAATTCCGGTGCGGAAGCAAACGAAGGAGCGATCAAACTTGCACGGAAGTACTTTAGCCGGAAGGGCGAAACTGATCGTGTCCAAATTGTGACGTTTGTCAATAGCTTCCATGGTCGTACTTTTGGTGCTTTGGCAGCTACAGGGCAACCCTCGCTTCGCGAAGGTTTTGGCTCCATGCCAGGTGATTTTGTACACATTCCCTGGAATGATGTCGACGCTTTGAAACAAATCGTAAACGAAAAAACGTGTGCGATTATGCTGGAGCCTCTTGCCGCTGAAGGTGGCGTGATGACTTTGAGCGATGCGATGGCAAAGACGATTAATGCGTTGCGTGCAGAGTTTGGTTGCCTTGTTATTGCCGATGAAATTCAAACGGGTATTGGTCGGTTGGGAACATTCCTAGGTGTAGAATTCTACGGAATTCATGCGGATCTTGTCACCTTTGCGAAAGCAATTGGCGCGGGTCTCCCTTTGGGTGCAGTGCTGATGCGGCAACCCATTGCAGATCAGCTTCGGGCTGGTGATCATGGGACCACTTTTGGTGGCAATCCTGTCGCTTGTGCAGGCGGCCTTGCTTTGGTGAATATTGTTTCGGAGCCGGCGTTTCTCGAATCTGTGCGGGCTCGTTCTCTTGAACTCAAAAAGGGGCTGAACGCTTTGATTGCGAAGTATTCTTTTCTGGGTACGGTGCGCGGAGAAGGACTTCTCTTAGGTGTCACCACGGAGAAGCCAGTCGCTGAAATCATTGCGGCCGCGCGTGCTGAAGGACTTTTGGTTCATAGAGCAGGAGCAAATGTAATGCGTCTCTTGCCCCCCCTGAATATATCAGGAGAAGAAGTGCAAGAAGCATTGATGATTCTCGATCATGCGTTAGCAAAAATGTAGTCCGGTTTTGTCAGAAAATACTTATTAAATAAATCAATATTTAATAAGTACAAATTAACTGAAAATCTAACATATTTAAATTGAATACAACATTTTCATAACCTCAACACCCTTTTATTATTGAAGGGCGTTTCTAATTTTGGTCGCAAACTAAAGTGAGGTTTTAATGCGATATCCAAAAATTCTTTCCCTCTCCGTGATGCTCGTTGCATCTTCCGTTTTCGCTGGTGGCTTTGTGACCAACACAAACCAATCGGCACATTACGTCCGCGGTATTGCGCGCGAAGCTTCTACAGAAGTAGATGCGGCGTATACGAACCCTGCGGGAACCGCTTTTATGAAAGACGGTTTGCATATCAGCATTAACAATCAGAGTTTTATTCAAGCGCGTTCCATTAAAACCGAATATGCTCTTTTTGAAAATGGAAAGAAAGAATATGAAGGAGATGTTTTTGAGCCCAGTATGCCGAGTCTTTTCATTGTTTATAATAGGGGCGATCTCGCCCTTTCTGGGGGCTTTTATATAGTTGGGGGCGGAGGTACTATTGATTATGCGGATGGTTTTCCCTCTTTTGAAGCCTCCCTTGCTACACTGCCATCTCTTTTGAGCAGTGCAGGGGTGAAAGGCTATTCTGTAGATATGTCACTCACCGGAACTTCTTATGTGATGGCCCTGCAATTAGGTGCAAGTTACAAGCTTTTTGATAGGGTGAGTGTTTATGGCGGTGGACGTTTTAATTACAGTTACAGCAATTATGAAGGGGTTCTTAAGAATATAACGCTCACAATGGCTGATGGTTCGACGATTGCTGCTGCAACCTATTTTAATGGGGCATCCCAACAGTATGCAGTAGCCGCAGAAGCGACCGAAGATCCGACCCTGAAAGCCACTTATGAAGCTTATGCAGAACGCTTTGCGGGCCTTGCTCAAAGCACGGCGGACAAGGAATTAGAATGCACGCAGACGGGTTACGGTTTTACCCCGATTTTGGGTTTAGACTTTAACTATAAGCGTTTAAACGTCGGTATAAAATATGAACACAAAACCGAAATTGATCTTGAAAATGATACCCAAAAGAATGACTTTGGGGCCTCTCTCCCGACCTTTGCTGATGGTTACAAATCCCGTGGGGACCTTCCTGCTTACCTTTCTGTAGGTATCCGCTACGGGTTCTTGGATAATTTTCGCGCGACCATTGGTTATCATCACTTTTTCGATTCTTATGCTCATTTTTCTAATAACGTTCAAGACGAACTCGACCACGATGAGAATGAATACCTTCTCGGCATGGAATTTGACATGAACGATCGAATCACTTTTAGTTTGGGCGGTGCCTATACTCAGATTTTTGCTACCGATGAATCCCAGAACAACCTTATGTTTGATATGTCCTCTTATTCCATTGGCTGGGGTGCCGCGATGCGTCTTTCTGAACACATTCGCATGAACTTTGGTTATTTCTTTACCGTGTATGAAGACTGGGAAAAGGAAGAAGAAAACTATGGTGGCTCGGGGCTCACTGCCGTCACTACCTATGATCGTATGAGTCATGGCATTGGTCTAGGGTTTGATCTGGACATTTAACTTTTTTAGGCTGAATCATTAACCCCTGGTTCTCAGGGGTATTTTTTTATGAAAAATGCATATTTTTGCGTAAAAAAGATGTTTTTGAATATATCTTCAAAATATATGGGAAGCGTTTTACAATATTGTTCTTTAAATGGAGCCCTTCGATTATTGGGTGTCCTCTGTGTCCTCAGCCTTTTTGCGTGCAAAGAAGAGACGAAAAATACCGTTCCCACCTCAGAGCCATTAGAGACAGTGCTTCCTGTGCGCGATTCCACGTCTCTTCCCATGATGGTTGCTCATGATACATCCGTAACAAAAGCAACTTTAAAAGATTCCACTTTGCCTCTTGATACACTCAAAAACTCGACAATTGCCCTTGACTCCTCCGCTATCGCCTCTTTTCCGTTAGTGGTGTTGCGAGCTTTGGGAAGTGGGCGTTATTCTGTGGGGGAAAGCGTTTCCCTGATCTCTGAAAATCATAATGATTCCGGCATGTGTTTTATGGGTTGGAAGGTGTCCCCTGAAAAGTACAAGGATTACCTCAAAGTTTTTGAAATGGATTCTGCGCATTTTGTAATGCCGGAGGATAGTGTCAATATTGAAGCCCGATACCGTTCGTGTTATGAAGGCTTGGAAAGTGTCAAGATTGGGAACCTGCTTTGGATGACACGCAACCTTAATGTGTGGACGTTAAAAGGCTCCTCATGTTATGATGATGAAAGTAAAAATTGTAAGACATACGGGCGTCTTTATGATTATGAAACAGCAAAAACAGTGTGTGCCTCTGGCTGGAGACTTCCCACGGATCAGGAATGGACGGAAATGATGGCTTATGTCGGTGCCGAAGAAAGCGCTCGCCTTAAAGCCAAACAGGGTTGGGCTGACGATGGCAATACTCCTGGCAACGGAAGTGATGCCGTTGGGTTCCAAGGGCTTCCGGCGGGCATTGTTTACGAAGGTCAATACATGTATATCGGTTACCACGCCTATTTTTGGACGGCCACAGAGAAAGACTCCAGTTCTGCGTGGTATAGAAGCCTCAGCTATGATAATGTCGAAAGTTATCGTTATTATAACTTCAAATCT
>MNYL01000092.1 GCA_001873075.1 Fibrobacteres bacterium CG2_30_45_31
CGAAAAGAATCGTCTTGTCACCAGAGCAGAGATGCAAACACAAACCATGTTCACCGGGAATATCACCCCGCAGAGAAATGTCATTAATGACTACAGTTAATTTTATCGGATTCATTTTCAGCACCTTCTCCTATTTGAATCGCCTGTTTATCCACAATCGCCTGTAACAATTTCCGGCGACCGGATTCCAGCAGGCGCTGCACCGTCCCACGGGAAACTCCCATTTTCTCGCCAGCGGCCGCCTGGTCCAATCCATCCAGGTCACACAGGCGCATGGATTCAAATTCATCCAATGGGATCACCAATAACTCCAGATCCGCCATGGGAACCCCCCGCGGTTTATAATAAAGACCCGAAGCATCTAACCTACAACAACGGCGTTTAGGATTTCTTGGCATAAATTTTTCCAGAATATTTTACGTGCATATACACAAAATATAAAAATAGTTTATATTTGCATATGCACAAAACGATTTATAAAAGGGTACCTATAAAAATTGGTTTGCGAGAATGAAATCGAACGAGGCCAAGCCAGAGCAGGAATGAAAAGTGGTGAATACTGGTTGTATTCGCCACTTTGAATGACGAACTATGGTGAAGTACCGCAGTCGATTTCATAGAAAATGAATTTTTAGAGGTACCCCAAAGGTACAGAGACATCTCAGACCCAGGAAAATTATGAAAATTGCCTTTTCGACAAATGGAAATACTCTGGAATCGCTTTTAGATACACGCTTCGGACGCTGTTCCCGGTTTTTGATTCTGGACACAGAAACCAACCATTATGAAATTCTGGAAAACACGCAGAATTTGAACGCCGTCCAAGGGGCAGGGATTCAATCTGCCCAAACGGTTCTTGAGACGGGAGCTCAGGCTCTGATTACAGGACATTGCGGACCTAAAGCATTTAAAGTACTCCACGCAGCGGGCATCGCCATTTATTTAGCAGACAACCGCCCCATTGACGAACTTGCGAAAACATTCGCGGCAGGGAAGCTCGCGGAGCTCACCGATGCGGATGTAGAAGGACACTGGTAATGCAAATCGCTATAGCATCTGGGAAAGGCGGGACGGGAAAAACAAGTCTCGCCGTTTCACTCTTCCTTGCCAATAGAGACCGTTCCCGTTTATTAGACTGTGACGTGGAAGAACCGAACTGTCATTTGTTTTTAGCGACACGCTTTGTTTCACGCACCTCTGTCGAAAAACGCATTCCCCTTCTGAATCCCGATCTTTGTAAGCATTGCGGCAAATGCGTTGAAGCCTGTCAGTTTAATGCGCTCGCCGAGGCCGGGAAAGCAGGGATCTTAGTATTCGAAGAACTCTGCCACAGTTGCGGAGGCTGTACTTTCGTATGCCCCACCGGAGCCCTTCACGAAACCCCACTGAAAATGGGCGCCATCACCCGCGCTCTCGTCGCCGGAAAAGCAGAACTCATCACCGGGGCACTCGCCATCGGACACACGGAAACGCCCTCCCTGATCCGCGCAGTCAAAAAAACACGGCCCGACCCTGAAGTGGCTTTTACGCTCATTGACGCGCCTCCGGGCACCGCCTGCGCTTTTGCCGCCGCCGTTGAACACACAGACTTCGTTCTCCTGGTTGCCGAAGAAACGCCCTTCGGGTTACACGATCTGAAACTCGCTATCAAAGCCCTCCAGAAAATGGAAATTCCTTTTGCGGTGGTACTCAACCGAATGCGGCCCGGCTTCTCATCGGTGCTCGAATTCTGCAAAGAAAAAAATTATCCGCTCTGGCTTCAAATTCCAGAGAGCCGGGCTATCGCGGAGACTTATGCCCGGGGCGGAACACTCCTCGATGCCATGCCGGAATTAGAGGAATCGCTAAGACTATTACTGGATCAATGTGCGGAGGCAATACTATGCAACCCCAGGAATTAGTGATCATCAGCGGTAAAGGTGGCACTGGAAAAACATCCATTGCAGCTGCCTTTGCGGATTATTTTCCAAATAAAGTTCTCGCCGATGGGGATGTGGATGCCGCCGATCTGTTTCTCGTGTTACAAGTGACAGAAACGCAGATTGCTGAATTTCAAAGCGGACACATTGCAGAAATTGATCCTGACAAATGTCGTCAGTGCGGAAAATGCGCCGCACTCTGCCGCTTTGATGCTATTGTGACTAGCGAATCGGGTTACCAAGTAGATGCGCGTGCCTGTGAGGGATGCAAAGTTTGTGTTAATGCATGCCCTCACCACGCCATCGAATGGAAAGAAGCCTTTTGCGGCCTGTGGAAAGAATCCCGGACAGCCCAAGGAACGCTCTTCCACGCGAGTTTGTATCCCGGAGCGGAAAATTCAGGAAAACTGGTCAGTTTTCTCCGCGACAAAGCCCGGAAAAAAGCCATGGACGAGGGTATTCCCCTCATTTTAGTGGATGGTCCGCCGGGAATCGGGTGCCCCGTAATCGCGTCTATTACAGGTGCCGCGAGGATACTCGTCGTGACAGAACCGACACCCTCCGGTTATCATGATCTGGAACGGGTTCTTGCCCTCGCCAAACATTTCCAGATACCTACCCATATCCTTATCAACAAAGCCGATCTGGAAACAAGTTATCTAAAAAAAATGGAAGATTGCGCCGCAAAATCGGGGGCCACAGTGATCGGACAAATACCGTATTCACCGCTGTTCTCGGAAGCGCAGCAAAAAGGCCAATCCATTTTAAAAGCTTTCCCAACAAGTCCGGAAGCGGAAACACTGCGCACTATCGCCACCATTTTAAAACAAAAAATGGATGAATCCGAAGCAGAAGGACAGAAATAAAATCATAGAAGGAAACAACAATGAGTGTACAAACACATAGTTCGTTCTCTGACACAGCCATGGATCATGCGCAAAATCCGCGCCATAATGAGCCATTAGAACACTTCAACGGTCATGCCAGAATTACAGGACCCTGTGGTGATACCATGGAATTCTGGATTCAAGTTGAAGATGAAAAAATTGCGGATATCGGTTTTACCACAAATGGATGCGCCTCTTCTTTAGCTTGTGGCAGCATAACAGCGGAAATGGCTTTACATAAAGCCCTTCCTATCGCCAGTAATATTGAGCAAAAAGATATTCTGAATGCTCTGGGTGATTTTCCCGAAAGTTCTGAACACTGCGCACTTCTTGCGATGAATACGCTCCATGCCGCCTGCGCAGAATATGTAGAAAACAAAAATCTTAAACGAATTAAGCATAAAATTATTATTCTCTCTGGAAAAGGCGGTGTAGGAAAAAGCACTGTCGCTGTAAATTATGCGGTATCACTCCTACAGGCAGGACACCGTGTTGGACTCTTGGATATAGACCTTCATGGACCAAGCATACCGACCATGCTGGGCCTGGAAAAAGCGCAACTGAACCAAGGACCCCAAGGATTGTTACCTGTCGATTGGAACGGGCTCAAGGTCATGTCCATCGGTTTTCTAATGCAAAATCCAGATGATGCCATTATCTGGCGCGGACCGAGAAAGAATTCCATCATTAAACAATTTCTGCGTAATGTGGACTGGGGGGATCTTGACTTTTTAATTATTGATTCCCCTCCGGGAACTGGTGATGAATTATTATCCGTCTGCCAAATGGGAGGAGAAATTCGTGGTGCAGTCGTCGTTACCACCCCACAAAAAGTTTCGGCTGTGGATGCACGTAAGTCTGTCACCTTTTGCCGTGAATTAAAAATTCCTGTTTTAGGAATTATTGAAAACATGAATGGTTTTACTTGCCCCCGGTGCGGCGAAATCACAGAAATACTCCCTTCTGGCGCAGGACGCTGCATCTCAAAAGAAATGAAAATATTCTACTTAGGTTCTATCCCCATGGATCTTCGTATGGCACGTTCTGCCGATGAAGGCCAAGCGTTCATTGGTCTAAACCCTGATGATCCTGCGATAAAAAACATCGCCCGAATTTTTAACAACATAACAGAGGAATCCAGATGAAATTCGCAATACCCCTTGCCGAAGGCAAACTCACCACTCACTTTGGTCACTGCAAAATGTTTGCCCTGATCACAGTGGATGACAACACCAAGACCATCACAAAAAAAGAAGAAATTGTGCCCCCGCCCCATGAGCCTGGATTACTCCCAGTATGGCTTCACGAAAAAGGCGTGACCCATATCATCGCTGGCGGTCTGGGACAAAGAGCCCGAACACTCATGGAAGAAAAGCACATCCGCGTCATGGCAGGGGCCCCTGCCCTGGAACCGGAAACTTTGGTCAACTATTACTTCGCAGGGAAACTCGTTCTGGGCACCAACGGCTGCGATCATTGAGGTAATACATGAAATGGAAGCAAACGTGGAAACATACTATATCTGTTTTAAATTGGAAATATTTCATAGCCATTGCCATTCTCACTTTCGCATTTGCGATTGTCAATAACCTTCGGCAGTCCCCTGAAACGAAAGTGGATTGGATTGGCGGACAACCTCTGTTAGAAGAAACAGCAGGAGAACCTCTATGAAAAAATCCATTCTTGCAGGAATACTCCTCACGTTTGCAACCATTTTCTTTTGTTTAGGAATCTTTGAGATTTCCTTTCCTCATATTTTTGCGTGGTCTGAGTTACTCATTGATTCTTTTCCGAAAATTTACCGCTACAGTATTCACATTGGTGTTACAGAAGCTTTACTGGCCACTCTCCTGATGGTTTTTGCCTGTTTTCTGGATAAAATTCTTTCGATGAAAGTACTTGAAACATTAAGCCGTCTCGGCTTGGGTGGAATGTTTATTTTTGCTTCGCTTTTCAAAATCCAGGATCCCCATAATTTTGCCGTTCTCATGGCCCAATATCAATTTTTGCCCCATGATTTAATCAATCCCATGGCTTTGATGATGCCGAGTGCCGAATTTTTAGTGGGAATTGCAATTATTATCACTCCATTCACAAAAGAAAATTCAATTTTACTCTTATTCATGTTTTTCTCTTTTATTATTGCACTTTCTCATGCGCTGTTTCATGATCTTGCCATTACTTGTGGTTGCTTTGCATTGGAAGGAGCACAGGACAAAGCGGAAGCATGGACATCCCTGATTCGGGATTTAGTGCTTTTAATTCCCACCCTCTGGCTTATTACAAGAAAAAATCAGAGTCTTATTCAAATCTGGTTTCCACACAAAATAAAATAATTATTGACAGGAAAAAATATGTACTACGAATCCATTAAAGTCCTCGACTGCACTATCCGCGATGGCGGCCTTGTAAACAAGCATGATTTCGATTTAGAGTTCGTGCGTCGTTTGTATCAACTTTTAAGTGCGGCTGGCATTGATTATATGGAAGTCGGATATAAAAATTCTCCCGAGCTCTTTGATCCTAAAGAATACGGTCCCTGGAAATTTTGTGCCGATGATTTGTTGTGGAAATTAAAAGATGGAATTGAAAGTAAAATCAAATTGGCTGTCATGGCGGACGTGGGACGCGTCAATTTCAATGCAATCAAGCCTGCAAGTGAAAGCCCCTACGAAATGGTCCGTGTCGCAAGTTATGTAAAAAATATTGACAAGGGCATTGATCTGGTGAATACATTTGCAGAACTGGGTTATGAAACCACCCTCAACATCATGGCTGTGAGTCGCGACCGAGGCCCCGAATTGGATGAGGCACTGGATCAGGTAGAACAGGAATGCAGAGCCAAAGTTATTTACTTGGTCGATACTTTTGGATACTTCTATCAGGAAGATATTGACGCTTGCATTGCAAGATATCGTAAACACATCAAAACCAAACAATTCGGTTTTCATGGTCACAACAATCAACAACTGGCATTCAGCAATACGATTCAGTGCATCATGAACAATGTGGATTACCTGGATAGCACGGTTTCTGGTATTGGTCGCGGAGCAGGCAATTGCACCACGGAACTTTTACTCAGCTTTCTTAAAAATCCAAAATATGATATTCGTCCCGTTCTTGATGCCATCGCAGAACTTTTTGTTCCGTTGCATGAAAAATATGAGTGGGGTTACATCATCCCTCAAATGATCACGGGGTCGTTGAATTTACACCCGGAAGAAGCGATCAAGATACGCAAAACCGAAGCAAAAAATGAATACCGCAAATTTTATGAGCGTATGATCAATACAGGAATGGTATAAAATCAGATTTTAATGATTCTCCACCTGAGTGGGTTTCACCTTGAACGCTTTACCTAAGCGCTCCGCGAATGGTTTTGCCCAGTTCCTTTCAGGCGCAATGCGACTCGTCGTTTCTGCCATAAACTCTGAGTAGTTCAGAAACACCAGTTCCCCGTATCGGGCATCCCACAAAGTCCATAAACTCTTCCATTCATAGCCACCGCTGCGACCCGCGCGGGGGAACATTTTCACAGAGACAAACACAGGAATAGTCACATAGCGCACGTTATAGCGCAAAGCTATTTCTTTAATTTTTTTCTTTAAGGGAAGTGGTACTTCGCGCGTAAAGGTTTGCTCCGTAACGCTCCGCCCTTGCCAAGGGTGCATATCGGAAAGTTTTTTCCCCTCGGCAAAAGTCAGCAAAAGAATTTCTTTTGAAAATTTTGCAAGGTAAGTAGAATCAGTGTCGGGAACGCGCATCCCGGGGAGCATGAGTTCCCGTTGCATTTTGGGAAACGCGACAGGTACCAGAGAATCTTCGTAATGCGCAAGGTCAAAATCGATTGCCTCCGCACTAAAGCTGTGACAAATGCGGCAATCTTCAGGCGCCTCCGCAACCACCGCTAAAGCTGGGAAAACCCCCATCACCGCGGAAGAATCCATCATTTCATAAGCCTTGAGATTCCACTCCCGATACGATTTTTCATTGGAAATTTCCAACTCCACCTCGCCCTGTTCGCCACACTCCGCGCAATCCGAATCCCCGGTGACTTCACTCCCGGACTTTGAGGCCTCCCCACGGGAAGTCGCGCAGGAGGTGAATACCAAAGCCAGCAATCCCGCCGAAAGCACCCGCATCATCAGCCCGAACACGCGAGTCCGGAGAGCAGAATTACCACAGAAAGGACTCCATTTGTCCACAAAAGTTTTTTTCGATACACCCATGCCTATAAAATGCTAAATTTCACGCCGTTCAACCACTTCTCTGGAGAAATCATGGGTTTCAAATGCGGTATCGTCGGACTTCCGAATGTAGGCAAGAGCACTATTTTCAATGCAATCACCAACGCCGGTGCCGAAGCCGCGAATTATCCCTTCTGCACCATTGAACCCAACGTCGGCATGGTCAACGTGCCGGATTACCGGCTAGATGAACTGGTCAAAGTTTATAAACCCCGCTCCATTGTGCCCACCGTCACCCAATTCGTCGACATCGCAGGCCTTGTCAAAGGGGCGAGCAAAGGCGAAGGCCTCGGCAACCAATTTCTCACTCACATCCGCGAATGCGAAGCCATCATGGAAGTGGTGCGCTGCTTTGACGATGAAAATATCATCCATGTTCATGGCTCGGTGGACCCGCTCCGCGACGTCGATATCATCGAAACTGAATTGATCCTCAAAGATCTGGACAC
>MNYL01000109.1 GCA_001873075.1 Fibrobacteres bacterium CG2_30_45_31
TACATTCTGGGGATTACTGATAAACAATTCGAAAATATTGTAAGGTTTCAGTGTCAAAATGAAGAACCACAACAAAAAAATCCAGAACAACTATTGCTGTTCTAGCGCTAAAAATTCATTTTTTCTGGCTGTTACGGGCCTTAACCTGTTGAATAGTCACAAGTTATGGGCAGCGTAATCTAGAAACTTAGGAATTGAGGTTTCGCCAGAACGAAGCTCTGTTCTATGGCCATGTCACCGTGAATCTAGAAACTTAGGAATTGAGGTTTCGCCAGAACGAAAACGGAAAAAAGGGAGGACGTCCGCGAAATCTAGAAACTTAGGAATTGAGGTTTCGCCAGAACGATTATGTTCATACTGTCACGCTTGGCGATAATCTAGAAACTTAGGAATTGAGGTTTCGCCAGAACTACGTCATAGTTGATAACGCAAGTTCGATTAATCTAGAAACTTAGGAATTGAGGTTTCGCCAGAACATTAAAGAAAAAGTCGAATCCTGGTGGACGAAATCTAGAAACTTAGGAATTGAGGTTTCGCCAGAACATAGCGACAACGTTTCCAATGGCAGATGCAAATCTAGAAACTTAGGAATTGAGGTTTCGCCAGAACATTTTTGGAAGAACTCCCCGGTGGGCAATTAATCTAGAAACTTAGGAATTGAGGTTTCGCCAGAACTTTCACAACGATCTTGCCACTGAAAAGAGAAATCTAGAAACTTAGGAATTGAGGTTTCGCCAGAACTCACATACAAATTCATTTGATCTTTGGGAAAATCTAGAAACTTAGGAATTGAGGTTTCGCCAGAACGAATAATTGGAATTAATCCACAAGGAAAAAATCTAGAAACTTAGGAATTGAGGTTTCGCCAGAACAAGTCAAACACCGACAACGGAGTAACGGTAAATCTAGAAACTTAGGAATTGAGGTTTCGCCAGAACATAAGTGAATCATAACCATTTCCGATGGTTAATCTAGAAACTTAGGAATTGAGGTTTCGCCAGAACAGTTCTATAAATATTGACACCGATCTTGCCAATCTAGAAACTTAGGAATTGAGGTTTCGCCAGAACTGGTGGAGATGGGTTGATGAAGAAAAGAAAAATCTAGAAACTTAGGAATTGAGGTTTCGCCAGAACGGAATTAAGTTGTACACAATAAAACATGCGAATCTAGAAACTTAGGAATTGAGGTTTCGCCAGAACTGAAGCTCCTCGACTACGAGGATGTGTGTCAATCTAGAAACTTAGGAATTGAGGTTTCGCCAGAACTCGTGAAACGATTGATCTACAATTGTTAAAAATCTAGAAACTTAGGAATTGAGGTTTCGCCAGAACGAATTCGCTACAATCCCATAAAGAACCGAAAATCTAGAAACTTAGGAATTGAGGTTTCGCCAGAACAAAAGTATCTTCTGATGAATAATCAATGGAAATCTAGAAACTTAGGAATTGAGGTTTCGCCAGAACGAGCACCACCAACAATGCTGAGATCACAATAATCTAGAAACTTAGGAATTGAGGTTTCGCCAGAACCGATACAGCTGGTGCCGCAGCCAACGCTAAAATCTAGAAACTTAGGAATTGAGGTTTCGCCAGAACTATCCTCGTGTTGCATTGTGTGAGACCTCTAATCTAGAAACTTAGGAATTGAGGTTTCGCCAGAACTACCCGCGCTCGTGCGAGAGGCGTTCACGGAATCTAGAAACTTAGGAATTGAGGTTTCGCCAGAACTCAAACCAATAAAGATAATAGGACGAGCCTAATCTAGAAACTTAGGAATTGAGGTTTCGCCAGAACTACATGTATCGTTATATTGGTACAGACACAAATCTAGAAACTTAGGAATTGAGGTTTCGCCAGAACGAAAATGAGCCCGGTATAAAGGGCGTTACAAATCTAGAAACTTAGGAATTGAGGTTTCGCCAGAACTCTGGTGAAAGTGTAGCATCTCCTGAAAAATCTAGAAACTTAGGAATTGAGGTTTCGCCAGAACGATTGGTGTGAAACTGCTATTTCGGCTTGAATCTAGAAACTTAGGAATTGAGGTTTCGCCAGAACGGGAATACTACAGTTCTTCCCGCTGGTCTTAATCTAGAAACTTAGGAATTGAGGTTTCGCCAGAACCAGGGTGCGGGTGAGTATTACATGAACAAAAATCTAGAAACTTAGGAATTGAGGTTTCGCCAGAACATCACAGGAATAACATTTGAGCCTTCGATAAATCTAGAAACTTAGGAATTGAGGTTTCGCCAGAACTAAACTTCTTCACCACTCCGTAGCCCTTTAAATCTAGAAACTTAGGAATTGAGGTTTCGCCAGAACGATTATGTTCACACCGTCACTCGTACCGATAATCTAGAAACTTAGGAATTGAGGTTTCGCCAGAACTTCTCACACCATGACTAATGGAATTTCTAAAAATCTAGAAACTTAGGAATTGAGGTTTCGCCAGAACCTGGGCCGGAAAACAGTTCTATTCAATTCTAATCTAGAAACTTAGGAATTGAGGTTTCGCCAGAACAGTAATTTTGAGTTCGACTATTAATTGTCCAATCTAGAAACTTAGGAATTGAGGTTTCGCCAGAACACAAAAAAGTAGCGAGACGCAGAATTAAGAAATCTAGAAACTTAGGAATTGAGGTTTCGCCAGAACGGCTCTCGTACTCGTTCTGCGGCGCCGCGAATCTAGAAACTTAGGAATTGAGGTTTCGCCAGAACCGAAATGGTTATCTTCCTTACACCATTGATAAATCTAGAAACTTAGGAATTGAGGTTTCGCCAGAACGAGAATTATAATGATTGGTTTAAACGTAAAAATCTAGAAACTTAGGAATTGAGGTTTCGCCAGAACTTTGATGCTAATGTGGTGTATAACCATATAAATCTAGAAACTTAGGAATTGAGGTTTCGCCAGAACAACAAAGGTCTTAACCACATACGCCTTGGGAATCTAGAAACTTAGGAATTGAGGTTTCGCCAGAACTTAACAAGATGGGGTATTCCAACGTAGCTTAATCTAGAAACTTAGGAATTGAGGTTTCGCCAGAACTCGATTGTATCAAAGGTCTTTTGGTATTGTAATCTAGAAACTTAGGAATTGAGGTTTCGCCAGAACTGAGTAGTTTCGTAGTTTTCGTACAAAGTAAATCTAGAAACTTAGGAATTGAGGTTTCGCCAGAACTCCAAAGCTATCTTGGAGACAATCCTTGATAATCTAGAAACTTAGGAATTGAGGTTTCGCCAGAACTACAACTTAACACAGTTGCAATCATTCGCTAATCTAGAAACTTAGGAATTGAGGTTTCGCCAGAACGTCCTCTGAGCACGAAAGAAAATCACACAAAAATCTAGAAACTTAGGAATTGAGGTTTCGCCAGAACAATGATACTCAGATTCATCATCTATTGAAATCTAGAAACTTAGGAATTGAGGTTTCGCCAGAACTCTTTTGGTGATACTCAGCCACTCATTTGTAATCTAGAAACTTAGGAATTGAGGTTTCGCCAGAACGAGTTCGATAAAAGAATCTGTGGAGGATAAAATCTAGAAACTTAGGAATTGAGGTTTCGCCAGAACAATGCAAATAAAGGTTTGTATAATGAAAAAAATCTAGAGTCTTATATTTTCAGACGTGTGGGCATAATCGTAGAATTCCTGTGGATCTTGATGGACTGAAATTGGTACAGTTCTGTAAATCAGAAATTGGAGCTGACATAACTTGACAAAGTACCCCAAAATGGAGTATATTGAATGTAGACGGTGCTTTTACCTAAACGAGTGATTAAAAATATGGAAAAGATGCCCGCCGCTGTTCAGGTTTCGTTTAGCTTACTTGTTCAGGTGCTTAAGACTCATGGACCAACGGGCCCCTACCAATGGATGAATTATGGAAAGCTTAAAGGAAAACAAGCTTATCACTGCCACCTTACGAAAAACCATAAATGGGTTGCCTGTTGGTGTATCGAGAAGGGGGCCCTTCAAATCGAAGTCTATTATGTGGGTAGCCATCAAGGAGCACCCTATTAGGGTTCGTTTTTCTAGGAACGTTCCTATGGCTGTGCTTAAAAAGATAGCCTTGGATTATTCGGAATGGATAGATTCTATTGAATCCGATGAACAAGTTGTAAACTGGGATGATACAGAAATTTCTAAAACTATATCAAAAAAATTGACTCCCGGAAAAATATTATGTTCTATGCGTCAGGCGCATGGTTTCACGCAGAAAGCATTATGTGCCAAACTGGGTAATAAACTTTCTTCGAAGAGACTCTCTGATTGGGAAAACGGCCATCGTTCCATTAGTAAAGAGTGGGCGAAACGTTTGTCTCAAGAGTTTTTGCTTCCTGTTAATATGTTCCTTTAAGTTTATGTGTTATTCAATGTCTTAAGACAGGCATTGAGTTTGTTGAAATTTGAGTGATAACTTTTTGAAGTTTTTATAACTATATATTACTCTTGGTGTTACCATTAAGAGTGTTCCCCGCACACGCGGGGATGAACCGAAAATAAAATAGTAGTCAAAATAGCAGTTCCTGCTTCAATGGATGTGTGATGGTTTGCTTCCCTCTGAAAAAGGTGCTACTTTACAGAATACCGTGACGAGTTAGTGGAAAGAGGTTTACCACTTCGGTTAATCTGCTCCTAGCAAGCAGAAGCCTCATGCAGGAGTTCGCCGCCCTGCCGCACGGTTTCTTTTTTGAGTTGGCGTGGTATTTTTGCATCAGGTTTCGGGGGTGTCTGCTTTTGCGTGAGGGGGCGTGACACGGATGTGCCGGGACTTGGGAACAAGGCCCGGGGAGCCCCGCAGGGGCGAGTAGCACCCGACCGGCCCTTACAGGATCGCGTGTGAATGCGGCTCCGAGGAATTCTGTTGAGGCGGGGCCGGGCACGCCCTTTATCTTTTTTTTTGAATTCTGATGGGGGCGGAGATTTTGGGGACTCTTTCTTTTTTTTCTCCGATTTCTATTTTTGGGAATCTTTTGAACGCTTGTAAACACTGGTTTAGCGAGATTAATTAAGTTCTTGTTTTGGACATTCGTGTTTGCCAATAGTCTTTCTGATTTGCTTTTCCTTTCTTTTTGGAGCTCCGATGCGTTTTTATTTTGCACAACCTTCCGGATTTCTGAAGACGTTTGTTAAGGATTATTGTTTTATGGAGTCCGATCCCGGGGAGAGCGATGTGCAGGAGCGCGTGGTGCCGACGGAGTCGATTCAGTTGATGTTTCATTACGGGAACCCTTTTGTTTTTTGTCATGAGGATCATTCTGTGACGCGTCAGCCGCAGTCGGTGATTTCGGGCCTCGCTCATTCTTTTTTGGATGTTTCGACCTGTGGCGCGGCAGGGGTTGCTTTTGTGCGCTTTTTTTCGGCGGGGGCGTGTCATTTTTTCCGCTTTCCTTTGTACGAAATCGAGAATGGGAGTTTCAATCTTTGCGATGTGTGGAATGGCGCGGTGCGCGAGTTGGAAGATCGTTTGTGTGAGGCGTTGTCGGTGTCGGCGAGAGTTCAGGCGTTGGATTCTTTTTTGCTCACTCATTTTTCTCCGATTTCCGCTTTCGATGCGGCTCTGGTTCGTGCAGGCGTGGATTGTATCCGCAAGAACCGCGGTCAGATTTCGTCCCGCGATTTGTCACGGGAGCTTGCGGTGACTTCAAAGACTTTGGAACGCAAGTTTGCGGCCTATGTGGGAAAGACGCCGAAGCAGTTTAGTAAGGTGATTCGATTTCAGCAGACGATTGCGGATCTTACTTTGCGGGGGGATCGTCTTTTGACGGATCAGGCTTTCGAGAATGGTTATTGCGATCAGTCTCATTTTATTAAGGATTTCAAGGCTTTTTCGGGGTATACTCCCCGGGAATTTCTGGTGCGCTACCCGGAATGCAATACGGATATGGATTCCAGTCTTTAGGATGTTTTTGATTTTGTCGTTTTTTTACAAGTTCTGACGGCTTTGTGTCCCTATTTTTGCTCCATCTTCTGAAGGAGTTTTTATGGATGCAGGTATTTATGTCGAGAATCTTTTTAAGCGTTACCCGAAGGGATCGGAGGTGCTTCACGGGGTGGATCTTCGGATTCCGAAGGGGGCATTTTTTACTTTGTTAGGTCCGAATGGTGCAGGGAAAACGACGCTGATTAAGATTCTGACGGCGTTGATGGATGCGGATTCGGGGACTTTTTCTGTGGCGGGTTTTGATCCCCGGTTGCATTTTCAAGAGGTGCAGAGGCGCATGGGAGTTGCTTCTCAGAGTAATGAGGTGGATCTTTCGGAGACTCCGGCCCATTTGCTGACGTTTCAGGGGCGCTTGTTCGGGATGTCGGCAGCGGATGCGGCGGCGAGAGCGGTGGAGTTGCTTACAGCGTTTCATCTCGACGGCGAGAAGGATAAAAAGGCGAGTACGCTTTCCGGCGGAAATCTCCGTCGTCTCCATTGTGCGCTGGCGTTGGTGCATCGTCCGGAGATTTTATTTCTGGATGAGCCTACGGTGGGGATGGATCCGATGGCGAGGGATACGTTCTGGAATGTGATTACGCGCTTGAACCGTGAGGAAGGGGTGACGGTGTTTTTGACGACGCAGTATCTGGAGGAGGCCGATAAGCATGCTTCGGAGATGGCGCTGATGCTGGCGGGCAAAATCGTTTATGCGGGCGCGATTGCCGGGTTTAAAAAATGGGTGAATCCTGCGGACAATCTTTCGCTGGATGAGAGTTACCTTGAATACGTGAAAAGGGAGACAATGATATGAATAATGCTTGTTTGCTGCTGATTCAGAGAGCGGTTTTTAAATTGATGAAACAGCCGGCGGCACCGCTGATGGGTTTCGGGATGAGTTTGTTTTTCCTCCTGGTTTACAATGCGGGTATTGGCGGTATCGGGTTTATGGAGGCGTTTGGTTCCGGGGGGTATTTGTCGTTTGTGTTTCCGATTGCGATGGTCTCTCTTGCGATGGGTTCTTCGGCGGGGGCGGGGCAGACGCTGAATGCGGATATGCAGTCCGGCTATTTCCGTCGTTTGTACCGGAGTCCTCTGCCGCGCTGGGCTTTGGTGCTGGCTCCCATGCTCGCAGATACGCTTTCTACGCTGTTTTTTACCGCACTCCTGCTTGGTATCGCGGCTGCGTGCGGTGTGATTTTTCAGTATGGTGTGTGGTCGGTGCTGGGGTTGCTTCTGTTGTCCTTTTTGTGGTCGATTACTTTGTGCGGATTTTCCGCCGGAGTGATGCTTCGCACGGGACAATCTCAAAGTGCTTCGATTGTGACGAATGCTGTGTTTCCGTTGTTGTTTTTGAGTACCACGTTTCTTCCGCGGGAGATGATTACGACTCAGTGGCTTTTGACGGTGTCGTGGGGAAATCCGGTGACCTATCTTCTGGAAGGCTCGCGGTATCTTCTGGCGGGGACTTCTTCGGCGCGGTTCTTCTATGTTGCGCTCGTACTATTTGCTGCGAGTGCTGTAGTATCCATCGC
>MNYL01000140.1 GCA_001873075.1 Fibrobacteres bacterium CG2_30_45_31
AACGGCATCACAAAAATCGTTTGCTTCGCCCAGACTTTTTAATCGAAGTCGCCCGCGTACTCAAACCGGGGAAGCGTTTATTCTACTGGGGCACAGACCATGCAGAATACAACGAAGTGGCACTTGATATATTCGACAATTTCACCGGTGCTACCGTCACACAACGAAATATCGCAGAACCCACGGAAGGCATCATGACCAATTTCGAAAAAAAGTACCGCAAGGAAGGACGACCTATCTACCGTAGCGTTATCGTTTTTGAGAAATAATTAAATTATCACTATGTTAAAGCAACTGTCTATTCATGATTTCACGTTAATAGCCGAATGCACCATCCATTTTGGCCCTGGATTCTCCGCCATTACCGGTGAAACAGGTGCAGGAAAATCGGTTCTCATGAAGGCCCTCCGCGTCGCTTGCGGAGATAAAACCACCGCCACAATGATTCGCAACGATGCAGAAAAAGCATGGGTGGAAGCGACGTTTGAAATATCCAATAATCCCGCAATCAAAAAGTTATTGGAATCCCTGGAAATTGATGCCGATGAAGAATTGGTGATCCATAGAGATATTCTGTCTGGAGGCAAAAGTCGTTGCCGCATCAACGGAACTCTGGTCACACAAAATGACTTACAAACTCTCGGCGATGCGCTTGTACAAATGCATGGGCAAAGTGATCAGCTTCTTTTGCGGGATGTGCATACCCAGCAACAAATGCTCGATAATTTCTGTGGAAATACAGAGACCCTCGCCGAATATGGTGAATCCTGGGTTCTTTGGAACAAACTAAAAACAAAACGCGCTACCACAGAAGAAAATACTCAAACGCTCTCTGAACAAAAAGAATTTTTGAGTTTCCAATTTGAAGAACTGACCAAAGCTAATTTGAAAGTTGGCGAAGAAGAAGAACTGGAAGAGAAAACCGCTCAAGCCGCTCGCGGAGAAACACAACAACGTTTTCTCACGGAGTTACGCCAAATTATGGATGGCGAAAACGGATTAATGAATCAATTCCAGATGTTTCAAGGAAAAACGCGCCAACTCGCCGCCAAAATTTCAGAATACGAAGAATGGAATCAAAAAATTACCGAGATCATAGATCCCCTGAAAGAGATCGAATATTCTTTACGCAAAGCAGAGTCTCATTCGATCATCAACCCCGCAGAAATAGACAAGGCTAATGGACGACTGGCGTTGATTCAGCGTCTCAAAAGAAAATATCGCACGGATGTTCCTGGGCTAATAGAATTACGCGATCGTCGCCAAGTAGAACTCGCGAGCTTGGATAATTTGGATGCCGATTTAGAAGAACTTGAACGTCAAATTAAAAAAGCAGAAGGCGAATTAATTCGTTTAGCAAGCACACTCTCCCAGTCTCGCAAAGCAGGAGCAGGGAAACTGGATGTTGCTGTAGAAAGACACTTACACGAGCTCGGAATGCCCAAAGCAAGATTCAAGACCGCTCTGGATAAAGGGGAACTCTCCCCCACCGGTTTTGATAAAATTGAGTTCCGCATTGCCCCCAACCCTGGCGAAGGAGATAAATCACTTCGGCTTGCTGTTTCTGGTGGTGAACTTTCGCGCGTTCTCCTCGCATTTAAATCCGTCATGGCGGATCTTGATAAAATTCCATTACTCGTTTTCGATGAAGTCGATTCTGGAATCAGCGGCGAAATCGGAAATAAAATTGGCGAGGCACTTCGGCAAATCGGCAAATATCATCAAGTCCTCACCATCACCCATCTTCACCAGGTAGCAAGCCGTGCGACGGGTCATTTGGCGGTAAAAAAAGCAGAAATTGAGGGTAGAACCTATTCTACGGTCCAATCACTCTCCCCTGAAGAACGTATCTTAGAACTATCACGCATGCTCGGGGATGCAAAATCAGTGACAGTCCAAGCTCATGCGAAAGAACTTCTGGAGGAAAATTATGCCTCTTAGCAAAATGCTGAATCTCAGAATGCGGGGCCGCGTCTGGCGCATTATCAGAGCCTTTATTTTTGTCCCTATCTTTTACTTTATCTGGACCGAGAACAATATCCCCGCGGCAGGGTGCATTGCAATGGCACTCATCATGAGTTGGATTAACAACTACCAACTTCGTGTTCAGGAAATTGAAGAACCTTATTACCAACTTTGGATGAGCGTCGTGGAAGGGTTGCTCTCCCTTGCTGTGATGTCAAGCATTCTTATTCGTGATCTTATTAAAAATGACGAACTCGAAAAAGTGCTTACAGTGGGTTGTGCCTTCCTCCTTATTCGACTGATCAGCCACACCCTTTTTTCTCTTGGAATTTTACGCGAAGGGAAAAAACTCCCCGGAAGGCGAACTTGGGGAAAACTTGCCAATATGAGTATTACACTCACGATGGGTGTCTATGTACTCGATTTGGAACACTATATGCAAATTTGCATGGTCGCGAGTATTCTTTTGATGCTCGCCTCAGGTATTGCTTTTACTTATTGGTATTACCGAGACCCGGAACACAGGAAGCCTCTCTCCGTGGCAAGCCAACTCACCATGACGCGTATTGTGCTCACACCCGTATTCCTTTGGGTTTTCTTTTACGATAATGATCTAGACTACAGCAATAACCACCTCATTTTCAAAATTCTCGCATTGGTCATGATTCTTGGATTTATGCTCACCGATTTTTTAGATGGCTACTTAGCGCGCAAAATGGGAGATGTTTCCACATTAGGTAAATACCTCGATCCTTTTTCTGATAAGATTTCAAATATGACTGTATTTCTCTGCTTCATCGCCACAGGTTATTCACCCGTGTGGATGGTCGCCTTGATTTACTTCCGTGAAGCGAGTGTCGAAACATTACGAACGCTTGCGGCATCAGAAAATATTATTATGCCGGCAAGACGGAGTGGCAAATGGAAAACGGCCATTCAAGGAATGGGCATCGTCATTATTTTAACACTCGCCATTGATCCTGTACAAATGTTAATTCCGCACTTTGCCGCAATATGGAAATATTTGCCCACTATTATCATGGGAATCATTACGACTATTACCCTAATCAGTGGCATTGACTATTTTATGGCATCAAAACATATTCTTAAGAAATTCGTCTAACTCCTTGAAATGAAAGGAAAAAGGCCCTTGCCAAAGGCAGGGGCTATTTCTATATATGGGTCACACCTCGACGCGGGGTGGAGCAGTTGGTAGCTCGTCGGGCTCATAACCCGAAGGTCGCAGCGTTCAAGTCCTGCCCCCGCTATAGAACAAAAAAAGAGATTTCTGTAAGGAAGTCTCTTTTTTTTGTATTCGAAAACCACCCGTTTAGCGGGTGGTTCCGTATAAGCCTTCTGGCGATCCTTAGTGACACAAGAAATTCCTTCGAGTAAATTCGGAATGCGGTCTGCCAACTGCATCACGACTCAAAGGAATTTCAAAATGAAGCTATAAAGAAATTAGCTCACACGAGCTGGAAATTCTTCGAACTGTTCCTGTGGCTCGGTCATGGAAAGTAAACGACCACCCCTAAAAGGGGTGACGTGAATAGGCCCCCATCCAAATTATCGCCTGCTAGTTAATCTTGACGTTGTTGATTATTGCGACCTAACAAGTCAAATCGCTCTGATCTATGGTCAAAGTTTGATGCACCCATGGCTTCATTTTTAAGAATCATGGTTGTTCCACTTGACGAGCTGATTGTTGTTGAACTAGAACTTGAACCTGGTCCTTCCATGGTAAAAGTGATTGTACCAGCCGGATTACCAATTTGAGTAATTCGCAAACCTGACTCTGTGTTGTCATACCACAGCGGATTGATTAGGGTGCTTTGAGTGTATTCATTGAATAGATCATAAGCATGGCCGGGCTCAGGAACCATGCTGGCAAGTAATTCGTTACCTCCATCGGCTTCGATAACCCTTAGTCGTAAATGTTCTGGACTAGAATTTCCTTGTTCTGCAAGGTTGTAATGGAAAACTAAGAGTCCCATTGACCCTGATAAATAGGACCAGCGCTTCCATCCTCCTTTCACGTAAGACCAAAAATAACCTTCATCGCTATTCGAAGGATTCTTAAAAATATACCCGTTCGATGAGTTCGTTGTCTCGGCACTGAAAATGGTACTGCTTACGTCATTGAGAGGAATCCAACCTTGGTCGGCTCGAAAGAAGTCATTTGGCGAAACGGGTGCTTTTGGGCTGTTGGCAGTTCCACTTCCCATCGCGCAATAGTCTCCGAAGTAGTAAAGATCAGGCCAGCCGAAAATCATATGACCGCTTTCATGAACAAAGGTCCCCAAAGAAAATGTTGATGCTAAATTTGTCATCTCGTATCGAACAAGGAGAATGCTGTCCTTTACTTGACCAACATGTCCTGCGTGGGGCCATAGTCCCTTGGCCCAGGCTTTCGGAGTGCCTACGTACACAATATTAATTGCATCCGCATAACTATCTCCTTCAAAATCATAATGGCAATAATCGAGAGAATCATCAAAGAATGTCAATACTTCGTTGAGTAAGGAATCAGATCCCACATAGTTTATTCCACTATTCAAATCTTCATACCATGCCTTAGTGTGTTTGGCGCGATAATATCCGAACACGTCGTTCTTATAGTCGAATTGTCCGAGATACATCTAGGTAGTAATCGCGTATAGAGTCATCACAATTATTGACATAAAATCCTGGTTGATTAAGCCAATTCCAAACTTCCTGTTTGGTAAAAACGGCTGAATTGTCGCTAAAATCAACGAGAAGGGTTAATCCAGTATAGACTCCCTTTGGGCTTGCATAAATGCCTAAGCCAGTAGTGGTGCTTGTGACTTTGGTTAAAACCTTATGAGAGTGTTGCCGTTCAGGAAATGCTTCCGCAGGCCATTCATTCAGGGTTTCTCCATCCCATACAATGGTTGCATAGATGCTGGATGCCATGCATAAGAGAATTGAAATGTTTGCAATAACAAGTGTTTTATGCTTCATGGGAGCTCTTTGTTCGAAGGGTATTACTTACAAGTTAATGTTATAATATGAACATGAAGCAATGATAAACTCATATATGATGATAAATGTTCACAAACTGTTTACCTAAAAAGACATAATAATTGGAGAAAAGAGTACCTTTGGGATATGGCTATATAGACTACCAGATCTTTCTTCAAGATTACTACGCAAAACGGAAGGTGTAATTGGTATGCCCAATCTCACTCCGTTCATCTGGTCACCATTAATCCTTAATGCATCTAACAGAGAAACCACTGAACTCTCTTGTGCCAAAGTTGGATAATGATTTACTATCGAAGAACAAACTCCAATAGTTGCCAATGATACCTGCAGCAGTTTCTGTCGAACTCCACCAGTAACCGTAACTCCCGATATTGACGAACGATCCATTATCATCACGCTTGCCACTTGGAACGGATGAATACCCACTTCTATTATTTAAAGATGGATTATGACCAATCGAACCATTTTGTGAAGATGTATTCCAGCCCGAAGTGCTAGCCATGGATTTTGCAATTTTATCGTCGGTTGTGGTACCATCGAAATTGTAACCGCCAGCAATAAGATATGTTTGCAACGCTGTCCACTCGGTATCATTGGGTACATTCCAACCTGTTGGGCAAAGTTTTCCTGTGTTTACAGCGAACCAATTATATAGTCGACCGTTGGTTTTAATGGTATCGATATTGGTGGTGTTATTATAAGCACAAGAGGCTCCCGTAGTCAAAGCAATCCAAGCGGTTTCGCTCGTTTCATTTGGTATTGTTGTGCCATCGTTATATTTGGTGACTTTTAAATTCTCCGCCATCCATGTTTGACTACCTAGAGCAATTGTTTTATAGATATTGCTTTCAATATCAGTCACGCTTCCATAAGTTATTGGAGGTAGAATAACTTTGTGAAAAACAATGCTATCAATCATGGATGTAGCACGCTTGCATATTACGATTCCATCACGATATATATATAAACTGTCTTGTGCATTGACTATGCCACTTGTCATGGCTACGCCTACAAATAGTGCTAATATCTTTTTCATGATTTTCTCTTTGAAATTAATCCTTAAGACACCGAACGGAAACTCCAGTACGTTTTTCCACACCCCCACCAATATCAAGATATTTGGAAAAATACGACATACTAATCAAATAAGCATTCGGAAGATTTATCTCAGTGGTAACCCACCATCTAGCATCCGTCCCAAAAGCACCATATGTCGCAGTCCAGTTACGATACCCACCAGGAAGAGCAGAAAAACCGCTTATGTTATTGGCGGATAGATTGTCGCCTGGACTTCCAGGATTCGGCCACCCCGCCCATCCAGTAGTAGCGGCCAAGGCTTGAGGTACACTACCATAAGTAACACCAACATAACTGTTTAATGTTGTCCATTCAGAATCATTTGGCGCATGCCAACCCGTGGGGCAAAGTTTTCCTGTGTTTACAGCAAACCAATTATATAACCTGCCATAAGAATTAATCGTATCCGCATCGACAGTATTGTTATAAGTACAATATGCTCCGGTGCTCAGAGTAGTCCATACCGCACTATCAGTAACTAAGGGTATTGCGGTACCATCGTTATATTTGGTAACTCTTAAGTTCGCAGCCATCCAAGTTTGAGTTCCAATGACTACTGTCTTATAATGATTATTTTCCACATCAGTCAAGTTGCCATAAATTTCTGCATTATAAAACACCATGCTGTCTATTCCGTCAGTAGCTAACTTATTAACGACTAAACCTTCATGATAGATGTACAAGCTGTCTTGTGCGTTGCTGATGCCGCCCAACAGGGTTATGCCAATCACTAAAAATGCTAGTTTTTTCATGTGTTTTTACTTTATATGTTTAATAACGGGCCTACTTTCTGCCCCATTGCTTACGATATATAAGCCCTCAGGTAACTCGGAGATATTAAATTTCACATTATTTTCGCCTTTGGTATTTTCGTGCGCTTGTGTTAGAATAATTTTACCTTGCATGTTAATTATGCGTATTTGCACCATCTCATATTTTGTGGCTTGGTAACTTATTTGTAGTTCTTCACTTGCAGGACTAAGAAATAGTTTGAGACAGTTCCTCTCTTGCTTTTTTACTTTAGGAATGGCGGTTATAGTATAGTCGGTAAAGCTTAAGAAACGAATATTACTCAAAGCATAGCTTTGCGGTGTGGCATTTGGCTTTGTTACAACTACGCTATCTGTGGGAAAGGTTAGTTTTTGGATGCCACTCAATGAATAAACTGTTTGTGTGCCATCTTTCAATTTCACATACAGCTGTGCTTGTGCTTGCAACTCTGCGATTCCAATACATAAAAAGAGAATTGCGCATGATTGTAATTTTCCATATTCCATTTTTTGTTTTCCAAAGGTGATTAAAAAGCTTTCAATCTAGGTGTTTTTTGTTTACGAATAGACTTTTTCTTTAACAGGGCGCCTAATATTTACGGTTCTATGGCGGCATACTTTGTTCGGTTATCACGTTTAATCAACGAGAAAGATTAATCCAGTATAGACCCCGGGCTTGATAAACGTCTGGGGCCATAAGTGGTGCTAGTGACTATTAAGGCCTTAGGGAATGGTACCGTTCTGGAAATACAGGCCATTTATTCATGGATTGCCCCTTCCATACAATGGTTGCATGAATGCTGGATGCCTGACACAAGAGAATTGAAATGTTTGCAATAACAAGTGTTTTGTGCTTCATGGGAGGCTCTCTATCCAAAGTGTATCACTGTTTACAAATTTAATCTTAAAATATGGTCGTGAAACATTGATAACGTCAAAAATGAATATAAATGTTCACAAACTGTTTACATAAAAAAAGGCCAAATACTTGAAGAAAAGGGTATCTTTGGGATATGATGTTGCTTGATATCTATGGCTATATGGACTATCGGATCTTTCTCCGGGATTACTACGCAAAACGGAAAGCATCCAAATCTTATTTCAGCTACAGGCATTTTGCACGGAAAGCGGGATTCACATCCTCAGGCCTTTATCCAAATATTGTGAAAGGGCTACGCAATCTTTCACCAAAGTATTTACCAAAGTTTGCAATTGGCCTCGGATTATCTGCACGGGAAACGGAATATTTCCGGTTACTTGTTGATTACACTCATTGTACCAATGATGGTTCCCGAAGTGAATTATTCGCTGCAATGTCCGTATACCTTCCAGATCGGGTTAAGCGTCTATTCCGTTCGCAGCGACAGTTCTATTCTTGCTGGGAGAATGTGGTCATTTATCAGGCGCTCCATATTGTGCGGATCAAAGATGATTTTCGAACTCTGGCAACATTTCTGCGTCCAAATCCTGGATTGGTGAGAATTCGAAAATCGATAAATCTATTGGAATCAATGGGATTAGTGGTACGCAGTGAAGATGGATATCTTTGCCCAATTCATAGTAACCTGATGGGGGGAGAAGAACTCGGTGCTGATTTGATCCGTCAGTTTCAGTCCTCATTATTAGATTTAGGGAAGACGGCTTATGAACGGTTCCCTAAGGATTCGCGTTACCAAATTTCCGAAACGCTTGCGATTAGTGCAACTTTGGCAGAACATTTTCGGGAGCGGCTTCGAGATCTCCATCATGAGATCGTGCAACAGGCCTTGCAAGAACCGTTGACTGGGCAAGTGGTGCTGCAAATTAATCTGCAACTCTTTCCGGTTTCGGAGGTCTCTCCATGACGATTTTTCGATTTTTGTTACTCCTGTTCCTGATTCTTCTTTCTTGTGGGAGGGGGAGTGATAGCACGGGAACGCGGGTTGGAACAGAGACGCAAATCGCGTTTCTCGATACCCTTGGTTTGCCAGTGGTGGCGAGCTATTCTCTGCGGGCACTGGAATATACGGGCTTACCATGGGATAGCTTGCCAAAGGCAATCTTTAGTGGGATTGGCGTGGATACCAGTTTGATCATGCAGGATAGTTTGTTTATGGAAGCGTATAGCGCAGATTCATCTCTTGGAGCATGGAAACTGATCAGTTCTCAAGAAAGCATAATTGCCGTGCCAATGAGTATTACGGATTCATATAGTATAAGGCTTAGCTTTCTCAGCGATACAATTGTTTCCGCTTGGTATGGATTTCCTGGAACTGGTAGATATGGCCAGGTAAATATTCGCTCCATTGATACATTGGAATTAAACCATGTTGTATCAGGAATTCAGAATTTCACCTTGTATCTGAAGAGTTTCAGTGCGGTGCGTCAGCTCCATTTTCGTATTGCCTTTCCGGGAATGAAAATAAACACCACCATTCTCGTTATTGATGAATTGCTTGTGATCATGGGTGAGAATAATTGTGTATTTCAAATTGATGCCCAAGGGTTGTTAGCCACTGAAAGCGATGGCGGAGCGTTATGTCAGTAATGACGAAACCTTTCGACTCTACCATTTGAAGGACTCAAAAATGAACCGTTCAGAATTTCAATCACTCAAAACAAGCGATGAAAATAAAGGTTTCAGTTCAAAAACGTTTTGGTAAACGACCACCCCTAAAAGGGGTGACGTGAATAGGCCCCCATAGGGGGCTATCTAAATCAAGATATGCTGAACAGATTTTCTTGATTGTCCTGCTTACAGTCTTTCTTCTGCTACCAGCAGAAAATCATTAAACCCGATTTATCCGTTCTGTAAATCCAGTTCTTCTTTGATTCTTTTTTTCTCAACATACATTGCCATTTCGGCATGGGCCATCACATCTTCTAAATTAACGGGTTCTTCTGCAAAAGAATAACCAATAGCAAGAGAACAATGCACAGCGTCACCAGAGCGATTTAATGCGGGACTAGAATCTTTCAAAAGCTGCACCATATTAATGAAGGCTCCCTCCACAATATTGGGACTTACAATTAAAAATTCATCCCCTCCCATGCGAAATCCTTGAGAATGATCTTCTAAAAAACGATCAACATGACGCGCGGCCTTTTTGATTACAATATCTCCCACCGGACGTCCATAAATTTCATTAAGCATTTTCAGATTATTAATATCCACAAAAATAATCCCTACAGAAGAAAGACTTTTGTATTCCGTACCTTCTAAAGATTCAAATTTTTCCTTATTATAAAGTTCTGTTAAGTCATCATGCTCGCGCTTCCATGTTTTTTTGAAATTCACAGAAAAAGAAGCCGCCATGGATTTTTCTCTTTTCTGAATCAAGTGATAAAGCGATTCAATTTCATCCCCCGTATGTACTTCTGAATCTTCACCCGCTTGAAGCGTATCGTTTTTAATCGCTCGGGAAAGAACGCGAATCGGAGAAATGACTCTGATATAAAGCCAGAGGAAAAAGAAAACACACCAAAGTAAGGAAAATCCGAACAAGGGCAATGAAACCTTCCAAAGAAAATCTTTTCGCTCTCCCATAATCTGGTGCATCGGAAGATCTGCAATCAGATAACCTACAAGAGAATCCTTGCTGGTAAAAATGGGCTGCGACATAGATAAGAACGCGCCTTCTTTCTTATTCAAGACTCTATTCGGAATTTTTTCTCCGATCAAAGCCGCCGTTTTAATTTCATAATAATCTTCAATTTTTTC
>MNYL01000093.1 GCA_001873075.1 Fibrobacteres bacterium CG2_30_45_31
TATATTTCCCCTATGGTATATCGTTCTTTAGAAGAGGCCTTACTCGACCTTGAAAAAAATCATTTGCTGGTACGCATTCAAGAAGAGGTGGACCCTTATCTGGAAATGCCGGAGATGGCAAGACAGGCCTATGCACAACAAGGCCCGGCTCTTTTTTTTGAGCGCGTAAAGAATTCCCCTTTCCGTGCTGTCTGCAATATTTTTGGTACAAATGAGCGGGCTCGATTTTTGTTTCGAGATACTCTCAGAGCGGCCAAAACGGCAATACATGCAAAAGCAGACCCAGTCGCCATTTTAAAGCATCCTGCACAATGGCTACAAATGCCCGCCATCGGTTTGCATGCATTCCCTACCAACACAGAATCGGCACCCGTACTTTTCGAAGAATGCACGCTTGCGGATCTCCCGCAAGTGCAATGCGCCTCTGAAGAGGGAGGTGCGTTTCTCACGTTACCCCAAGTATTCACTGAAGATCCAGGTTTCACTTCCATTTTCAAATCCAATCTTGGGATGTATCGCATACAAATTTCTGGGAATGACTACCTGCAAAATAAAGAATGCGGACTTCACTACCAAATTAATAGAGATATTGCCGCCCATCATCAGAAAGCGTTGGAACGAGGGCAACCCCTCCGCGTGAGTATTTTTTTAGGGGGTCCCCCAGCGCACACACTCGCCGCCGTGATGCCCATGCCCGAAGGCCTTTCAGAACTCGTCTTCGCGGGGATTCTTGCAGGGCACTCTTTCCGCTATCATTCTTACGAAGGTTGGTGTGTCTCTGCTGATGCGGATTTTTGCATTTTAGGAGAAATAGCCCCGGATCTCAAACCGGAAGGTCCTTTTGCGGATCATCTCGGCTATTATTCTGCGAAGCACTTGTTCCCTTATTTGAAAGTAAAACATGTGTTCCACAAAAAGAACGCCATTTATCCTTTTACCGTTGTGGGTCGCCCCCCGCAAGAAGACACAACCTTTGGTGATTTGATTCATGAGCTCACGCGGCCCATGGTTCCTCTGTCCATTGCAGGGCTTCATGAAATCAATGCGGTGGATGCCGCCGGGGTACACCCCTTGATGCTCGCTCTCGGTAGCGAACGTTACCTCCCCTACGGTAACCCCCGCGAACCCATGGAGCTTTTAAAAATTGCAAATGCTCTTTTAGGGTTTAATCAAGCCTCTCTTGCAAAGTTTATTTTTATCGCCGCGAAAGAAGATGCACCCACACTTTCCGTAAATAACATCAAGCTGTTTTTTCATCATATGCTGGAGCGCCTTGACTTTACGCGTGATCTGCATTTTCAGACAGCGACAACCATCGATACCCTTGATTACACGGGGACTTCTCTGAATCACGGATCCAAAGTGGTCTTTGCCGCCGCAGGAAAGGCGCGCCGCACCCTCGGAGAAAATATAGCGGATGGTGCTGAATGCCTTTTGCTGCCGCCTCTTTTTTCAAATTTGCGATTTGTCATGCCCGGTGTTCTTGTGATTCAAGCGTCCGCCGAGGCTTCTATGAAAGCCCTTACCGAGGCTCTCGCCCACTGGGAACACCGCGAAAAATTTCCCTGGATCACCGTTGCTGACGACAGCGATTTTGCAGCAAAGACATTGGAAAACTGGCTTTGGATTACTTTTACGCGTGCAGACCCTGCCAACGATATCTATGGGGTCAATGAAGTGGTGTCTCACAAACATTGGGGTTGTATTGCGCCGTTGTGCGTAGATGCACGAGTAAAACCACATCATCAAAAGCCCTTAGAAGAAAATCCGCAGATTGTAAAAAGAGCTGAAACCATTCTCGCCAAAACCCTCCAGAATAATTCATTAAAATCGGCTTCGTAGCCTTATGTCTTTATTTCTAAAATACGTCACCCCCTTACTTCTTTTCACCACATCCTTTTCCTTTGCAGGACATGGCCGCTGCGGTACAGAGGCAATATGGGAACATCAGCAAAATGTTCGCAATGGGCTTGTGGCAAAAACAGCATACAGTGCACTGGTCTCTTGTGATCCAAAAGCTTTTTACGACACCAGTAATGTGCAAAGACGCTTTACCAGCCACTTTCGGATTTACTTTGTCTCAGAGGGTCCCCACGCCACAACCACCGCATTTATCGATACTCTAGCAGTTTATTTGGAAAAAGCCTGGACACTTCATACTCAAACCTTGGGAATGCGCGCTCCTCAAGCAGCAAGCACCACTTACCATTATCAGCAATCCGATCGCCCTGATTTATATCCGGTTGAAGTTCTCGAGATCGACATGATCCGCGATACTTATTCACTCATGGGGGGTCCTTGTGGGGGTTGCTATGGACTTTCTTTCCCCCCCGACTTTCAAAACACTGAATTAACCGAACTTGTGATTGATAATGATTTTAGGTATCCTTCTCAAAATAGTGATTCCCTGTCTGTCACCTACCATTCTCAAACCTGCAAATACCCAGTAGCAGAAGAAGAAATTACCAACACAAGCACGGGACATTCCTACGCCGACTATTTTAATGAAGCCATTGCCGTCACCGCGTTTCATGAACTTTATCATGCCGTGCAATCACAATATCTGGATTATGTGACCCATAAGAACTATTCCTACTGGCTAGAAGCCTCTGCGGTGGGCATGGAAGAAATCGGGGCTCCTGCGGTGAACGATTACTGGGCCTACCTGAATTCTTTTTTTCAGAATCCCGGTTCCACATTTACTCACATCGGGGATGCGATTTCACCTTATGGTATCGGGTCCTGGTTCTTGTATAACTACAAACAATGGGGTCCCAGATTTGATAAAGCCCTTTGGGAACGCATTAGTGAAAACCCCGATACCACATTTGATTTCATTTATGCGCAAGAGCTCCTGTCCCGAAAGGGGAATCCCGATTCTGTTTTTCATGATTTTTCAGAGAAGATTTTTTTCTCCGGGGATCGCGCTCACTATCTCCCGACGGCGAAACAATTCGCAGAAGATCAACCTTTCTGGCCAAACATGAAATTAAAAAATGCGGGAACCGAAGTGTCGGATTTTTACCCTACAGCGTTTTCGTTTCTGAAACTCACAGGGAACGCCCTTCCTGCAATTTCAGAAACTTTTAAGGGAAAAGCTTCCGTCGCGTTGTGGGATACAGACGGGGAATCTGTTACCTTTATTCGCCTAAATGACTCTACCTCTCTCCAATCATTAAGCACACAAATTGCGCAAGCGGATTCTGCTGTGCTTATCTTGAGCCAACTTCGAAACAGTACCTCTACCGGATCTATTCTCAATGATTCGCTTCCGATGCGCGCATACCCCAATCCGTGGGAGGGAGCCTCTCCGCTTTGTTTCGCAGGTCTCCCTCAAGACGAACATTATATTGAAGTGTGGACTCGATCCTTAAAGTTGGCCTTCCGAAAATCTTATCAGGAAACATCCCTTTGCCTAGAAGCCGCTAGCGTCCGCCAGTCACTCGCCCCAGGACTTTACCATTTCCGCGCAGGCAACCATGGAAAGACCCAACCATTCTTAGTGATCTACTAATAGGGAAACTCGCTAAAACGAGCTCAGTGGTGCGACACTTACCTTAATGGCTTTGGCCGTTTCTGCATTCCCACTCACATTTCACAGGTTCATCTGTGAGGAACCGCTTTCATTAAGCGCTGAAGCATAAGTTTTTTATTTTAACTCGGTTTGACGCTAAAGCGTCATTACTGCACTCAGTCATATTGCACAATACTCGCCCAATTTTGCGGGGGATTACAAATCAATTTTAGTAGGACTTGCTAAAACGTATAAAGAACGCTCGCGCCGCTACCATCAGGGAAGAACTGCGGAAGCAGATGCACATTTTTAAGCGCAGAGAACTCGGTCGAAGATGTGGCACGATAAACACGCATCACATCAAGCACCGCAACAACACGGTTCAAAATCAACGCACCCACAGAAATTTGGAAAACAATGCGAGAAACACGGTAGTTACGTAAAATGTCATTGTAATAATTCATGTGACTCGTCGACGAGGGATTATCACTAGAGCCCCAATCCCAAGTGTGAGAAGCATCCATAGGATAATCTTCATCAATCGCTTGGCCCGAACGCAACATCGCCTGATTGTAATCTTCATTCATATCTGGATTGGAATTTTGCCCTGCAACCCCCGCACGGCTCCGGTACTCGCCCATGGTGTTTAAAAAATTCATATCGCGGGAAGGATTCACCACGCCTGCATAGCGCGAAGCATAAGACTGGGCATTGGAAATTTGTTTTTCACCAAATAAATAAGAACCAAAAGTCAATGTCCAAAAAGCGACATCACTCCAAACGTATGCCCGAACATAACTTTTTTCTCCCAAATAATACTGCCCCATACCCGGCAAAAGAGCAGACGCCCCCATGGCGATTCCCAAATTTTTTCCCGTGTTTCTGCTCACTGATTCATTCACAGAAATTACAGTTTGTGCTTCAAGCGACATCGCCGTCACAAAAACAATTAAGATTGGGGACAAAAATCGCATCAGAAAATCCAATAGAGACTAATGGAAGAGACCGCATTCAAAGGCGAATATCCACCATAAAAATGCAATTGATCATACCAGGAAAGATCTTCTTCGTAAAGAACCTTGTTATGCGAATGAGCAGTCCAGGCAGCATCCAAGGCAGAGACAAGATGATTAAGAATGACTCCACCAAAGAACCAAGCTTGCATATCCGCATATTCATTGGCCTTACTGCGCATACTACGGTAAGATTTCAAATTGGAAGAAGAACCCAGAGCCACAGTTTCTGCATCAGCATCGTTCAAATTCAAGGCAGAAACAGGAGTTTCATTCTCCACATCATCCCAGCCCAAAACATAGGTACTACCGGAGATGAGAGAATAATACGAACCTTGATCGTAGAGCGAACGAGAAGAACCAATCTCTTGCGCATTGCTCAAATGCATTGCATCATTTAAGAACAAACCGTCTTTAGAATAACAGCCCGCTGTGGTAGCGGTTCCATAGATGGATTTACAATAAGATTCCCGATCACTCATATAACGTGTATTGAAATTGGTTTCCGCTTCAGTATCACCCAATTGTCCATACAAAGTATGCACCGCATTTTCGTAGGCACTCGCAGAATAATGAGCATTTGCAAAATCTTCATATTTGGAGACTTGCTTATCATACTTATAAATGGAGTAGTAATACCAACCGCCCCAAAGGCCTGCTTCAATGGCCAAGTAAGCGCCCCCGCGGATATAGTTAAAATTACTCCCCCCCACATAAATTTGACCTGACCCAGGAATCACGAGTGACATAAAGAGTGCCTTGCGAGGATCCTTATAGCGGCCTTTCATTTCATCAATTCCACGCACCTTTGAAACCTTTACAGGACCAAGGATGTCTCGCCGAGACATAGAAGAGGAGCTGAGGCTCGTGATCACACTCGTTGCAGAAGAGGAACTACTGCTACTCATCACAGCCATAGGGAGCGGTGCCGAAGAAGATGATGATGCCTGCAACGAAGAAGAGGATACAATAAGTGATGAAGAGATCGCCACTGGAGAGGAAGAAGATTCGGCCCCCGAAGAGGACAATACAATAGACGAGGAGGACAGAGCCACAGAGGATGAGGATATATTTTCTTTCGAAGAAGAGGAAAGCTTAACTGATGATGAGGAAACATTTACCGCAGAAGAGGATGCTATTTCCGGCACGGAAGAAGAAGATAATGTAACCTTCATCACCGACGAAGAAGAGACTATAGAGGCTGAGGAGACGATAGATGAAGACGACTCGGCAAGAGCACTGCTCTTAGTCGCTTCCGCCTCAAATTCAGCAAATAAATCTCGCACCTCTGCAAAACTCGCGGAGACAAACAAACAAAGAGGAAGGGTAAACAAAAATCGACGCATATTTGAAATCTACAAAAAAAGCCATCCCAAATGGGACGGCTTTTTTGCAAAACATTGCGAAGACTTAGTCTTCCTTAACCACCCACACTTTAACAGTCGCTTCAACGTCACCGAAAACATTTACGTTCACGGAATAAACGCCGAGTTGCTTAATGGGCTCCACAAGAAGGACTTGGTTGCGGTTAACCTTAATACCTTGAAGCGTAATGGCTTCAGAAATATCGGAAGCAGAAACGGAACCATAAAGGCGTTCCCCTTCAACCACGCGACGTGGCAGATTAACAGTCACCTGAGAGAGCTTACCCGCAACACCTTGAGCCGCAGCAAGTTCCTTCTGGAACAAGGCTTCCATGGCTTCACGGTTGCGTTCGATCTCAATCTTAGCATCTTTAGTAGCACGCAGGGCCAACTTGCGTGGGAAGAGATAATTACGGGCATAGCCGTCCTTAACCTTCACGACATCCATCATCTTACCGAGGTTCGGCACATTGGCTTTGAGAATAACTTCCATTATTTACTCCTTAGCGCAGATTGTCTGCAACGAACGGCAAAATAGCCATGTGACGAGAACGCTTGATAGCTTCAGCGAGCATACGCTGATACTTCGCGTTGGTACCGGAAATACGGCGAGGAATAATCTTTCCACGTTCCGAAATAAAGCGACGAAGGATTTTTTCATCCTTATAGTCAATGAACTGAACCTTGTTCTCTGTGAACCAACAGGTTTTCTTACGACGGATGCGCGGACCACTAGGTTTTCTTTCTTCGAAAGACATTAGTCTACCTCCCCATCTTCAGCATCAATGGACAGCACTTCTTCCGTGCTTTGTCCGAGATTCTGATCATAAATGATATCTGTCATAGGATAATCAACGAGGGTCATCCAGCGGAGAACATTACCGTTCAATTTGAACGCAGTCTCAAGACCAGCAACAACGGACGCTTCTGCTTTGTAGTAGAAAATCACGTAGTAGCCGTGTGTTTTTTTGTTGATGAGGTAAGCAAGCTTGCGCTTTCCCCAATCGTCGCGGCGAAGCACTTCACCGCCTGCAGTAATCTTATCAGCAATGGTCTGGACTTCGGCAGCAATGCCATCGTCGGAGATCATAGCATCAATGATTACCATGGTTTCATATTGTCTCATTATTGAGTCCCTTTGGTCTTTCGCCCAAACTCACCATGAATCCGGGAGGGTCCCGATCACTCGGGAGCCCAAAGATAAGAAACGAAGGGGGAAATGTCAATTCAGAATCAGATGCTGAGATTGATTCCCAGCATGAGCGATTTGCCCCAAGAAGTGATGTCCGTCCCCCAGTAGTGGTGAACCACCAACTCTAGAGAAAGCCAAGTACCGAGAAAGTTTTTTTCCAAGAAATCAAAGGAATTTCGAAGATTGTAAGCAATTCCCCCCGTAAAAGAGAACTGACTCACAGGAGAAGAATTTTGGTCATAATTCAATCCACTAATAAAACCCCAGTTGGTAGCAAATTTCCAACCCATGCCAACGTCTATTCCCGCCGAAAATCCATTCAGAGAATACTCATCACTACACTGAGCTAATTTATCACTATTGCCAGAAGTTGCCGATGTATTATCGTCCTGGCTTTTGCGAATTTTGGATAGATCCGTGGTTTCAAACCCAATAATAGGACTTATATAAAAGCCAAAAGTCTCTGACATAGGGAAATGAATACGCCCATGAATATGATATCGCTGATAAATTAACGCGTACTCTTGATCCAAATTTCCGCCATACATTTTGATCGCCCAACCAGCACTGATCCGCTCGGTATAAAAATATTCAGCCATCCCCTGCCAAACACCCATTCCGTTACAAGAGCTACCACTAGGGCTTAACCCACCCACCCCCAAACCTACATTGATTCCCCTAGGCTGATTCGCAGATTGATGAGGCAACGGAATTCCACCCTCTGCGTAAGCAGAAGCAAATGCCAAAGACAGGTATAAAATTATTGTGAAAATTCGTTTAGCCACGCCACAAATCTAAGAAAACTAAGAGGATAAAACTATCTTTGGCGTATGCTTCAAAAGATCTATATCCGTCATATACCCCAAATGATCGATCAATATGTAGAACTGGCCGGCTGGGTATGCCGGGTTCGCGGTTCTGGCAAGGTTTCCTTTATTCAATTTCGCGATGGTACTGGTTTTGTTCAAGTTGTGGCCGGCATTCAAGATGTCTCCGCTGAAGACTTCGAATCCATCCGTCACCTCACCCAAGAAAGTGCCATTCGCGTTTCTGGGAAGGTAATTGCGAGCGAGCATTCGCCGATCGGTGTAGAAATTCTCGCCAATCATATTGAGATTGTGCACAAAACCGAAGACTATCCGATTACCCCCAAGGAACATGGTACCGACTTTTTGATGGACCGTCGCCACTTATGGATTCGGAGTGCTCGCCAACAAGCAATTCTCACTATTCGGCACCAGATTGTCACTGCCATTCGGCACTACTTTGACGATAACGATTTCACATTGGTGGATGCTCCCATCTTTACCGCCAATGAATGCGAAGGCTCCAGCACTCTATTTGCTACAAAGTATTTCGAAGAAAATGCGTACCTCTCGCAAAGTGGGCAACTTTACATGGAAGCCGCCTGCGAAGCCGTCGGACGCGCCTATTGTTTTGGCCCGACCTTCCGCGCAGAAAATTCCAATACGCGCCGCCACCTCACCGAATTTTGGATGGTGGAACCCGAAGTTGCCTACATGGATCTCGATGGAGACATTGAACTTGCCGAAGGTCTGGTGCAAGCGATTGTGCGCCGCGTTTTAGAGCGTTGCAAAAATGAACTTCAAATTTTAGAGCGCGACACAAAGCCATTAGAAGCCGTGATCAAAGGACCTTTCCCCAAAATCAG
>MNYL01000111.1 GCA_001873075.1 Fibrobacteres bacterium CG2_30_45_31
GCAGCAGGTTGAGCGGCAGTATCTGCGGTGCCCGTGTTACCACGACCGAGTTCGCGCGTACCCGCACCCATGCGTTCCACAAAGCCATCAAAACTCCCAAGCATAGCCTTCTTATCGGCAAAAGAGGATACCGTGCCTAAAATAATTAAGAAGCAAATTAAACGTTTCATCGGCGGGATCCTCCCAAGGTCATCACCTTCCCCCAGCCCACATGATCATGGTTGTCCTTGACCCGCACATAATAAATTCCCATGGTGGCCGCACGACCGTGATCATCATAACCATCCCAGAAGTCTTCTGTGGCAAGCGAACTCCGCGTGGAACTTGCTGGTCTAAAAACACTTTTCACGATCGTTCGAACCTTGCGCATATCATAACTAAAAATTTCAATCGTAATGTTTGCATCTTTGCCGACTTTGTAGGCCACAAGCGCAGTTCCGCCAGCGACAATCACCGAAGGCACCATTCGAATGGAGCCCAAATTATCATTCACGGCAGCTTGATTCAAAATGTAAGACCACGTTTTGCCTGTATCCGCTGAAACGGAAATGCCAGCACCATAAGTACTCACCGCAATTCCTTTTACACTCGCAGTCAACGGGAAAGCGCTCACAGAAGTAATTGTCGTCGACCGATCCACAACGCCCGCATCAAGAGCATACAGCCACTGATTTTCATTATCCCATGGAATAGCCCCATTGCTATCGAGTTTCAAAAGACCGCTGATCGAGCCTTCAATCGTCTGCACCGATAAAAAGGCGAGAGAACCCACAAAAGCAATTGCACTCACACTATAATCGGCCTTATCATAAATATTTTTCTGCACTTTACCCACAGTATCCTTGAACACCACTTCCTTAAATGTGGCCCCATTCCAAGAACGCCAAAGATGACTTTGTGTGCTAGAGCCCGAACGCACCGAAGTCTCAGCAATAATTTGCGTCGGAGTACCACCGATCCAAACCCCTGTAACACGCCCCGTATCCAAGGCAGGGATATTCAACTTGGTCAGTGTATTTCCCGTTCTCACCTTTTGATACAAACCTCGCTCGGTCGCAAGCCAAAGCGCAGAGGTTTCCGGGTGTAATGCAAGTCCAAACACAGAAGGGTTCTTTTTTCCATCAATGGAACTTTGTGAGGTAAGAGTGTCTATTTTAAGTCCCGAGGCATTGACCACATAATAGCCCACTCGAGCATTACTCGCCCCACTGGAAATATCATATCGGGTAAGTCCCAAAATACCGCGAGCAATCCACAAAATTTTAGTCGTAGAATCATACGCAAGACCACTCACCGCCTGATTCATGGGGGCTAGATAATTTGCATCAATATTCGCTGTAGGAACATCCAAAGGAGTAGAATAGACAGAATTAATTGCCCGGGAAGAAAGAATACCAGCGGGTTCTATAAAGCTACTTGCGGAATCATTAATAGAAAAAAGCGGAAGCACCCACCCCAAAGCCCCTGCAGAAGCAGAAACCGTACGACGATGTTCTGCCGTGAGATCCGAAAAAATGCCGTCTTGCACAGGGGTTTCTTCATCGCCCAAAAATTCTTGAGCCATACCCGTTGCATGAACCCCTGTCGCACTGGGTGAAAGTGTCAATAAAGTAAGTCCACTCCCCGCATCGCCACGAGAAAGCACCCACAAAGAGCCCGTGGAAGACCCTTTCCCCACGGCAAAAGTGAAATTACTCACCAACCGATCTTCTGCGGCAAAAGTGAGAGCGGTCAAAGCCAAAAGGGAAAAGAAAATTTTACTCATATCGCCGGGGGCGTTACCTCATATCAATTTCGCCAACGCCTTTAACACTCTTGTAGAGGAATTCGGCATCGGCTATTTTTTGTTGGCGTTTCAATTTGGAGATGTCATACCAAGACTGGTTATCCATAGAATCCGTTGTACTCAACCTCACCGGAGAATAATCGGCAGCGGCAAGCCAGACCTCCATGGCTTTGAATTGTTTGCCATATTTGGAAGGATCTAGCGTCAAGACATAAATGGACTTCCCTTGCCAGATGTCTTTTTTAACTGCGGTTGCCTTACAATTCAAGTATTTAAATAACAATTCTGAAGGGTGCAAGGTAGAGGAAAGATCTTCCACTAACTTTATAAGGACTTGTTTCTGGTCCTTATTCCACTGCCACACGGTAGTCCCATCGCTATAAAAAACAATCCCAGGAATGGTGAGGCGAAAACGATTTTTATCGCCCACCAGCAGCGAACCTTGCTGCGTTGCAACTTCTGGAGAATTCGCATAATAGACCGTTACTTTAAAGTCTAAACTCCAACCCCGGCTGGCATCAAACCATTGAGTCGATTTTGCCATGATAGAGTCTGCATTCTGCGCCATCACCGTTCCCAAACCTAAGAATAGGCTCACCGACAACCACACTAAAAAGCACAAATTGGTTTTCATAAGCTCTCAATTTACAAAAAAAGCCTCAAACAAAAGACATAACGACAAAAATGAAAGTAAAAGTGCTGTTTTTGCTCTTTTTCAAAGTGGCACAGAGATTGCTAGAGTCCGTACAGGAAAACTTCCTCATCATACAACAAGGAGAAAAGATGAAAACAGTTTTTAACTTCGCCACTACAGCTATGGGGCTTGCAATTCTCGGGACTGCCGCTTCTGCAGCCGAAGTCAGTTTCAGTGGATTTCTTGATGCCGATGTCGCCGGGTATTACAACCTCGACACAACTTCCAAAAATTTGGACTTACAGGCGAATCATGAACTCGACCTGACGGCAACGGTAAAAGTCAATGACAAAGTATCCGTAGATATCTATGCGACAAGCTATACCACTGGGCCTACAGGCGGTACAGTGCCAGCACAGGGTTCTGATGCAGAAAATCGTTGGACAGGCCTCACCTATGACGGTTTTATAGCCAACATCCAGGCAACACAGGACTTAAAATTTCGTTTTGGAGATCTCTGCTACACGGCAGGACAATTTAATTACTACGGTTACAAACGCGCCATTGCTTATGCCGTGGGCCTCAAAGAGACAGGCTTCCGCGGATTGGAAGCCAATTACAAGGGAGCGAGCCTCGCTGCCGGAGCTGATACCAAATCCACCTACCGAGTGTACGGTGCTTATGATCTAGTCTTCGGCGAAAGCAACGTAAAACCATTTGCTTTGTATTCCAGTGACCAAGCAGAAGACACTTATTCGCTCCGCGCTGGTTTAGATGGAACGATTGCGTTCAGTGGGCAGAAGATCAAAATCGCCTATGGCGCCTACAAAGACAAAGGCGATGAACTCAGCCACGCGATTGCGGTAGAGCCCATTTTATCCTTTGGTTCTGTTTCTCTTGCAGCTACAGCCTTTGTGGCGATCTTAGACGACAAAGACCCAACGATCATCAGCGTTCCAGAATGGATGTTCTTCTATGTGGAACCTGGTTATGCCTTCAATTCCGTATTCAGCGTAGGTCTTCCTTTGGAATACCACACAATGACTACCGACTCCGATGCTGATCTCAGCGAAATCTGGACCGTACCTACCGCATACTTCGCTCTCGGCGAAGGATTCACTTGGTCTATCTGGGGACAAAGTTCCTTTAGAATCGGTAGTGACATCGACAATACAGATCCTTATTTCGGCCTCGGTTCCGAAGTCATTCTATCCTTCTAATTTTTGCTAATTTATGATTTTTTAATGGACGCAAATAAAATTGCGTCCATTTTTGTTGTATTTTAAAACGCGTTTGCTGGTTTAAGGAAGCGCATATTTCTATTTTTGCAGTCGAAAGGGATTTTTCATTCCCATTAGTAAAGGAACCTCATGCGAAAGCAGCAGATTTTACCCTTAGTTTTTATGTCCGCTTCCATGGCCATGGCCGCCGAAGTTGTTGTTCACGGTGATATCAATGCCGATTATGCCACCTATTGGGATGATGAATTCAGTCCACTGAATGCAGCAAACCAGGATATTGACCTCCGTGGTACCGCCTATATGGACGAAAATTTTTCCGTAACCCTTATGGGAAACACCCATAGTACATACGTAAGCGATAGCGTCACCGCGGCTTCTGAAGTCCGACACGAAAATCGTGCAACCGCCATGGGTGACAACGAAAACCGTTTCACCGCCTTCAATTTTGATGGGGTACAAATGCGCTGGAACTTCACACCCAGCGCAGCAGTCGTTTTTGGTGATTTAACCTATAGTGCAGGTTCCTTCAGCTATTATTACTGGCGCAATACCGAAAATTATGCCGTAATTCTTAAAGATCAGAAGTTGCGTGGTGTTGGTTTTGAGTTGGAAGACGGTCGCATTTACGTTGGTGCCTCTAACAATAATGCAACGGCGCTCACCATGTATGGCACATACCCGTTTGCATTGCTTTCTCATACGGAAGAACGTTTGACAATCACTCCAAGTATTGATTGGATTTTCGGCAAAGATATCGGACGATCCTACACTTACGCTTTGGGTACCGAAATTCAATATGCCAAAAGTGTTGGGGATTTAAATTATAGTGTTACTGCCACTTGGGGCACTCACCCCTACAAGGGAACAGGCGTGCATACCTTCTTGCTGGAACCTTCATTCAACTTTGATTTCTTCAATTTGGGAATGAGCTACTACCAAGCCCTTCTTGCTGACGATGATGCTCCTGTTGACGAGCAGATATTCACTGAAGATGAACGTATGTTCTACGTGGAACCCTCTTTCAATTTGCATAAAAAGTTGGCTCTGGGGCTCGCTTATGAATTCCATGATCCAAGCCTCCAAACCGATGGGGATAGTCGCCACTTTGTGGGCCCGAACATCTATTTGTACCCAACAGCTGATGCAGAACTCGTTGTCTGGGGTGGCTACAACATTCGTAGCTCCACGGCAAACACATTCTCCATGGGCATGAGCGGACAAGTTCATTTCTAAAGCTTAAACAGAATGCTATTGTGAGAATACGAGCCCTTGATTCTATTCGGGGGCTTCTGCTTTTGCAGATGACCCTGGATCACTTCGGAGAACCGATCTCCCGCTTCCTTTATCAAAGTTTTGGTTTTTTCACAGCCGCAGAAGGGTTCTTTTTTCTTTCAGGATTTGTGGGAATTCTTGCCGTTAAAAGCAAACTCGCGAAAGGACAAGATTCTTCATGGATGCGGAAACGAGCGGTTCGAATTTGGAAATACCATATAGCGACCGTCCTTTTCGTCACTTTTCTCGCCATTGTATTATTTCCTTCTCTTCGTTCTTACGTTGAAGGTTTGATAGAGCACCCGTTGAGTGGTGGGCTCCTAGTGGCGAGCTTGATTTATACCCCTTCCTGGCTTGATGTACTCCCACTCTATGTGTTCCTCCTTTTGATTGGTTCTTTTATTTTGCCGTTCATTTCTCGTGGGCGTCTCTTGCCAGTGTGGGGAATTTCCTTTGGCCTTTGGCTGGTTTCCCAATTAGGTCTACGCGAGTGGGGGCTCTCTTTTCTCCCCAGTTGGTCTTATCCTGGATTCTTTGATCTTTTTTCGTGGCAATTCGTGTATTTCTCTGGAGCGACCCTCAGTGCCCTCTGGAAAGATCACTTACAGGCCAAAGCCTCTCAAGGAAATTGGTACCCTATTCTCTCTATTGGTTGTGTTCTCTTTTGCCTTTTTTGTGGGCTATGGTCCCATGGATTACTCCCCATCGCACAGCCCTCCGAATTTTGGGTCAGCCGCGAACATTTAGGGTTTATCCGCATTCTCGATTTTTTCGCTTTTGTTGTGGTTATTAGCTGGATTGTAAGACACAAGGCGGCCCTACTCGACTTCTCTTTCACAGCAACACTCGGGCGACATAGCTTGGAAATTTACGCATGCCATACCCTGATGATTTATTTTTGGCTTGCGACTCCCACCAGCGTACGTTATACATCCCCTTGGAATATCGTTGTCCCCATCGCCGCCTGTATTTTCCTTTGGGGAATCGCTAAAAGCATAGAGAATCATTCAAAGACTCCAAAACAAATAAAATAACGTTGCATTTTGGGTCTCTTTTTTTGGGAAAAACGCAGTCGTTTTACCTCTCATTATTTAGATTAAAGCAGTCCGATCCGCCCTGTCGGCGATTGGTAAGAGGAATCTCGATGAAACAAACTTACTGGAATGACCTGAATGGGAACTTTTTCCCAGAAATGGCGCTGGATTTTATGCCCGCAGAAAAACTGCGAGAAGTGCAACTGCAACGATTACAGGCGATTGTTAAATTAGCCTTTGACAAAGTTCCTCTTTTCCGCTCCCGCATGGACGAAAAGGGACTGACTCCCCATGACATTAAGACACTTGGTGATATACGGAAACTTCCTTTTTCCATGAAAAAAGATTTGCGCGATACCTATCCCTATGGCCTTTTCGCCGTAGATATGAAAGATGTGGTGCGCCTCCATGCCTCTAGTGGAACCACAGGGAAACCCATCGTGGTAGGCTATACCCAGCAAGATATGGACGTCTGGGCAGAAGTAATCAAGCGCGGACTCCTTGCTACCGGATTTCGCCGCAACGATATTGTCCAAAACTGCTATGGCTACGGTCTTTTCACCGGTGGTCTCGGTGTCCATGGTGGTTTAGAAGCTCTCGGCGCCACCGTGATCCCGATTAGCGGCGGAAATACCGAACGTCAAATCATGGTGATGAAAGATTTTGAAGTTACAGCCATTGCGGGTACCCCCAGTTATTTTGTCCACATTATTGATGTGGCTGAGAAAATGGGCATCGATTTCAAGGACTTAAAAATTAAGCGTGGTCTTTTTGGAGCAGAACCTTGGTCTGATGGAATGCGCCAATACATCGAAGAAAAAACAGGCATCAAGGCTTATGATGTCTATGGATTGTCCGAAATTATCGGTCCTGGCGTTGGTTGTGAATGCGAATGTCAAAACGGCATCCATATTTTCGAAGATCATTTCTACCCGGAAATTATCGACCCTGAAACATTGGAACCGCTTCCCGATGGAGAGGAAGGGGAACTCGTGATCACTACACTCAGTAAGCAAGCGATGCCGACCATTCGCTATCGCACACGAGATCTTACCACCATTGAAACTACACAATGTGAGTGTGGCCGTACGATTCGTCGTATTCGTCGTATCGGAAGACGCACAGACGATATGTTCATCATTCGTGGTGTGAATATTTTCCCCTCACAAATTGAAACCGCTCTCCTCCGTGCGGAAAAAGCGCTCCCTCACTATCAGATTGTTCTCGATAACAAGGGGAATATGGACACCTTGGAAATCAAGGTGGAGATTTCACGTGATATGGTGAGCGACAGTATCGGCGCTATGGAAAATATCACCAAGCGATTAAAGCATTCTGTCGAACAGATCCTTGGTATTTC
>MNYL01000048.1 GCA_001873075.1 Fibrobacteres bacterium CG2_30_45_31
AAAACCTGAAGAGGGTCTCATTCTTCTCAATCTTCCAGAAACCTCTGTGGTTTATACCGCTCACCTTTCTCCGATCGCGCTCGAGCTTCTCTGCTCTGCTGTGACCTATTATCTTTTTTCTTTGAAAAGGCCGGATCCGGAAGCTTACGTGGAAGCGATGCTTTCCTCTTATTACAAAGACGTGGCGGATCATATTTCTTTTTTCTGCGATGAAGGCAGTAATATTTATCAGTTCCAGATGACTTTTCACATGAACCGTCATCTCCGCTTAATTGGTGGTAACGCCCCCATTCAAATGGACACCGAATTCGTCTTTTTTGAGCTGGAGGATTTCCATCAGGATGCCCTGCGTTATCCCATCGATATTTATTTTAAAATAGAACGACAAATGTATGTGGTTCCTGTGGAAGCGCTGACCAATAACAAGCTTCCTCGAATCGAGCTTGAACGTTGGAAAGCAAAGGAGGTTTACCATGGCTGATGCTTTTTCCAGGTCTTATCGACTGCACTTTGCCTATGGTGTTGACATGAATCCAGATCAGATCCGTTCTTGCTGCAGCCACCCGGAAGTCGTTGCGGTAGCGTGTCTGAAAGATTACGAAGTCGGTTTTTTTGGGTATTCTCGCACTTGGGATGGGGGGATTGAGTCCATCGTGCCTGCCTTGGGACATGAAGTCTGGGGGGTGGTTTACCGGCTGAATTTTGCCGATGGAGAGAGCTTGGATAAGGAGCAGGATGTGCGCATTGATGGAACGGGCCTTTATTTTCATTATCCGGTCTCGGTGATGGACCTTTCTGGAACGTGCTATGATGTGCTTCTATACAAAAAGGATGAATTAGGGTCGCCGACACTTCCGAGTCGCGAATATCTGAGCCGTATTCTGGATGGCGCTGCGGTGCGGGGACTTCCTGATCGCTATATCGAACATCTCTGGAACTCAAAAGCCAGGCTGGCTTCTTACCTTGTTCCCCGTGGGCTAGGCTTCAAATCGGAGCTTCTGCGCAATATGGCTTGCACGGGCTGTGGGGATCTGCGGGAATCCAAGGGTGGCCCTGGATTTTAAAATCCCCGGAACTTTGGAATATTAAGTAAATTGAAAAGAGACCGTTGAACGGTTTTTAGAATTGTACTTTTTGTATTCCCCCCAATCCGGAGGTGAAAATGGCTCCCCACAAGTACAACATGGGTGTTGTCGGTAATTGTTCTTTTATGGCTTATGTGGATATTTTCGGAGGCGTGCGTTGGATGTGTCTGCCCCGATTTGATTCTTATCCCGTTTTTGCAAGCCTTGTGGCCGGAGACAAAACCGGCGGGGTTTTTAGCATCGCTCCCGAAGGAACGGTTCCTTTACGCCAATATTATAAGGAAAATACGAACGTCTTGTGTACCGAAATCCAAGTCCCTGGGGGCGAGGTACGCATCACGGATTTTGCCCCGCGCTTTGCAGAACACGGTCGCCGATTCAAGCCCAATATGCTTTTCCGGATGCTCGAAAAAATTTCAGGTACGCCGCGAATTCGGGTGCAGTGCGTTCCGGCCACTCAGGAAGGGGGCCGATCGCTCGAAATTGTTCAGGGGAGTAATCATTTGCGCTATCTCGGAATGCAGGCGACCACTCGGCTCACCACAAACTTGCCTTTAAGTTCCATCCTAGAAGGGGATGAGATTGTCTTATCCGGGACGCGCTGGCTCGTCTTTTCTTATGGGCCGCCTCTTGAAGCTCCTCTTGAAGAAACCGGGGCGCGTTTTTTACATGAGACCCAGCATTATTGGCGGCAATGGGTCAAATCCACTTCCATCCATGGTATTTTTCAGGAGCAGGTGATTCGTTCTGCTCTTGTATTGAAACTTCATCAGTTTGAAGATACTGGAGCCATCATCGCTTCAGGAACCACTTCTCTTCCGGAGTCTCCGGGCTCCGGGCGCAACTGGGATTACCGTTATTGCTGGATGCGCGATTCTTATTACACCATCCGGGCTTTTGCCGATATCGGTCATTTCGATGAAATGGAACGCTACTTCCGTTATATGGAAGATATTGTCGCCCGCACGGAATCGGATCTTGCTCCTCTTTTTACATTGACAGGGCGAGCAGTCCCCGAGGAACGTATTCTGGATTGGGATGGTTATCAGGGCAATGGTCCCGTGCGTCTCGGAAATGCCGCTAATACTCAACGCCAGTTTGATGTCTACGGCCAGATGCTCACGGCCATTCTTCCTTTGTATGTAGACCGGCGTCTGCTCTCTCACAGACCCGAAGCGGATCTAGGTATCATTCATCAGCTTCTGCGCTTGATGGCACGGGATTTCGATATCCCTGATGCGGGAATTTGGGAGTTCCGCCATTTGCGTCAGGCACATACCTATACTTATCTTTTTCATTGGGCCGGGGCTTGTGCTGCCATGACGATTGCCCGCAAGTATGGGGATAAGGAATTATGGGCCTCAGCGAAACAATTGGAACTTCGTGCAAAAGAACGTTTGGAATGTTCCTTTGTGCCGGAACTTCAACGTTACGGTCAGGCGATCGGTTCTTCTGTGGCCGATGCGAGTACTCTGCAACTGGTTTCCATGGGTTATCTTCAGAAGTTTCCTGATCGTGCGCTGGCTCATGTACGTTCTCTGGAAAATGAATTGTCTGCTCCGGGAAGTCTGTTTTTCCGTTATAAAGCAAAAGATGATTTCGGTATGCCGGACAATACATTTCTGATCACGGCTTTCTGGCGTGTGGAAGCTTTGGCGAGTGTGGGCAAAGTTGACGAAGCTCTCGAACATTTGGAACAGCTTCTCGGCTACGCGAATCATTTGGGTCTGTTCAGCGAAGACGTTTCGCTGGATGGAGGACAATGGGGAAATTTTCCTCAGACTTACAGTCATGTGGGGCTCATGAATGCCGTGGCTCGTATTGCCACTAAACAGGATCGTCCCTTTTTTGAGGAGGAGTATTGTTAATGGCAGGTACAGAACCCGATCGTTTGGTTGTTGTTTCTTATCGGCTTCCTTTTCATGTGGAAGACGGTGTTCTTAAACAGAATTCCGGCGGTTTGGTGTCTGCCATGCTTTCCTATGCGAAGGGAAATCCGGAATCCAATGCTTCTGAATCCTCTCCAAGGCGGATTCTTTGGTTGGGGATTTCAGAGGATACCGAAGAGGCTCTTGCCAAAGCAGACCGAAGTGAAGAACAGACCTTGTTTGATCTTGTGCCCATTCTTTTGCCAGAAGAGATACAGCAGAAATTTTATGAAGGACTTTGCAATAATCTCATCTGGCCCCTGTTTCATTATTTTTCTTATCTCGCCGAGTTTTCGCCTGAAGATTACGAGGCTTATCGTAAAGCAAATCAACTGGTTTGCGATATCGTTTGCAAACATTTACAGCCAGGGGATCGGCTGTGGATTCACGACTATCATTTTCTTTTGTTGCCCAAATTGGTTCGTGGGAATTTTAGGGACCTTTCGATCGGTTTCTTTTTGCATATTCCTTTCCCGTCTTATGAAATTTTCCGGCTCTTGCCGCGCACCTGGGGTCGCGAACTCGTGCTAGGAATGCTCGGTGCCGATCTGGTGGGATTTCATATTTATGATTATGTTCAGCATTTTACCCAGTGTGCTATTCGGATGGTGGGCGCTCAAGCGGTGGGCAGTTGGCTTTCCACCGAAGAGGGATCTTCTCGCTTGGAGGCTTTCCCCATTGGAATTGATGCCCAAGCTTTTGCTGAAGATCGCTTTTTGCCCGAAGTTGAATTGGCGATTCGCGGTATTCTTGAAGCTATAGGAGACCGCCTTCTTGTTTTTTCTGTGGATAGACTTGATTATACCAAAGGGTTATTACCGCGATTACTCGCTGTGGAAAAGTTTTTTACCAAGTATCCGCAGTGGAAAAATCAGATGGTTTTTAATATGGTGGTGGTTCCTTCGCGGGATACGATTCCCAGTTATCATGAAATGAAATTGGAACTCGAAGCTCATGTGGGGCGCATCAATGGATTAATGGGATCTTTGGATTGGCGGCCGATTGTTTATCAATATCGTCACTTGAGTCGTGCGGAAATGATTGCTCTTTATAATATTTCGGATGTGGCGCTTATAACCCCTTTGCGCGATGGCATGAATCTGGTAGCGAAGGAATATGTGGCAAGTCAGCCTCCAGAAAATCCGGGCGTTTTAGTACTGAGTGAAATGGCAGGCACTTCTGCGGAACTCCGCGAAGCCTTGATCATTAACCCCAACGATAGTGACGAAATCGTCGAAGCCTTGCGAACCGCCTTGGAAATGGGAGACGAAGAGCGTCACTCCGTCTGGTCTAAATTAAGAGATCGTGTTCATTCCTATGATGTGTTTGCTTGGGCTTCTGATTTTCTGCATTCTCTTTCGAGTGCTGCCGAAGTGGGCCGTGGCCGCCGTGTGACGCCCCTTGTGGACCGCGAAATAGGAATTATTCAGGCCCGTTACCTCACCGCCACCAAGCGGGTGATTCTACTGGATTACGATGGAACGCTCGTTCCTTTTCATCGGGATCCTGAAAAAGCAGTTCCCAGTCCGCAAGTGCATGAATTGCTTTCCCGCCTTTGTGGGGACGCTAAAAATGAAATTGCCATTATTTCGGGAAGAGATCGTTCTTTTCTGGATCGCTGGTTTGCGGATTTACCGCTGAATCTTGTCGCGGAACACGGGGCAAGTCAGCGCCTTGCTGGGCAAAAATGGGAAAATGTGTGGAATGAAAATGACGATTGGAAAAAACCTTTCCGCCGCGCCATGGAAAGCGTTGTACGCCGCTGTCCCGGGAGTTTTATTGAGGAAAAACGCACGAGTCTCGTCTGGCATTTCCGCAATTCCGACCCCATTTACGGTTTGCGCTCTGCTCAGGAACTCATGGAAGACTTAGAGAATAACCTTAGCGAACCGGGAGAATTTCGAATTCTCGATGGCAATCATATTGTGGAAGTGCGTCCCGGAGAAATTGATAAGGGAAGTGCCGCTCTGCGACTTTTCGGGCAACTGAATCAATCATTTATTCTCGCTATTGGAGATGACCGCACCGATGAAGATCTTTTTTCCGTAATGCCGCGCGATGCCTTTGCGGTGAAAGTGGGGAAAGGAACGACGCGGGCTCGCTATCATCTTCGCGACCCTGGCGAAGTGGTGCGCCTTTTGGAATATCTGGTGTCTCCCCAACAGGGCCCTTGGATGTCTTAGTGCTTTTTGCGTTTCATCGCTTGTAAAAGAATATTTCCTACAATGGCATTGTCCGTATAATTCCCGCGTTTGAGATCTACATTCAATGCGGTTGTTTGGAACGCGTCGGAGCACGAGCCTTTAGCAAAAAGAGGCACCAGTTGGTTTGTGTGATTCCCCGTGTTCCAGGAATAGCCCGGAATTTTTCCTTTGCCATTATTGACCAGATCGTAATCCACGGCAAAGGAGTCTGCGGCGACTTGGTAGATTCCTTGAGGACCTGTGAGGTAACCCGTTTCATGATCTCCGGTGATTACCAATAAATTATTTTCCCAGCCCCCGTTCTTTTCAATCCACGCGATGACTGTCCGTACCGCTTTATTGAAATCCATCTTTTCTTCAATATTGCGGGCGATGAAATTGGAATGCCCCGCTCCATCAATGGCCCCTCCTTCAATCATGAGGAAAAATCCAGCGGTATCTTGGGAGAGAACGCGGAGAGCGACGGTGGACATTGTGGAAAGTTCGGGGACCGTAGTATTAAAAGGAACCTGCCCGACGGTATCTGTTCCTGCATTGCCGTTGCTGCGTTCTTCCTGTAAGGTGTAATAAGCTTGAGCCACACCGATAAGGCGTTTTGGCAATTTCCCTAATCCATTGGCGAGAGAATCAAACGAATTTTTGCGTTCGAGGAGGGTCCAGGAACCTTCCCTATTTTTTGCGGTTCCTGCGATCAACTGATTCCATGTATCTTGTCCGCCCACATAGTTGTATTGAGGACTCGTTGTCGGTTTTCCATCGTTGTCGTACAAGGGGTGTCCCGCACCGATGATGACATCCGCCTTCGAATCATAAATCATATTTCTCGCAATTTCTTCGTAATTATTTCGACTCCCATTGTGCGCAATAAATCCAGCCGGAGTTGCATGAGAAAATGGCATCGTGGAGACAACCCCTGCCGATTTTCCGATCTGAGCCGCTTGTTCCGTGAGGTTGAGGAGCGATGCGTTGTTTTTGTCGACGCCAATTTTTCCGTTAGTGGTTTTGGTGCCTGTTGCGAAGGCGGTGGCACTCGCGCCGGAATCGGTGGGGCCCTTGAGAACCCATTTGGGGTCTTTGCTCGCTGCTTCTGGATCGTAAACATAACTGGAGAGAGACCAGGTACTCAGCGGAAGAATGACTGGAAAGAGATCATAAGGTTGGGAATGGAGCGAACCATTTTCATAGAAATCCGCGGCAGCGATTTGATTATAACCGCATCCATCACAAATCATTAGAATCGTATTTTTACTTTCGCAATCCCCGATGACCGATTTATAATTAATTGCGGAATCTTTAGAATCATCGGCCGATACAATTCCACAGGCACCTATGAAAAAGTAAAGACCCAAACAAATTAATGAGAAAGCTCGTTTCATTTATTTATCTCCTTCATCAAAATAGTTTTAAACCGATGAGGATTCTAGGCGGTGGTAACCGTGGAGGTCATTTCCGGTGGGTGACTGGAATAATCGGAGACCAAAAAGTGGCAATATGGCGATGAGGTGGTCAAAAATATCGGATTGAATATTCTCATAAGAGACCCAGTTAGTGTCTTTTGTAAAGGTGTATATCTCAATAGGTTGTCCTTCCGGGCCCGATTGTAATTGACGCACCATTAAAGTCATGTCTCCGTTAATTTCCGATTTGTCCTTGAGATAAGCAAGGCAATAGGCACGGAATGTTCCGAGATTCGTTAAATGTCGACCGTTGGCGAGCACTTCAAAATCTTCTGAGTCGAGTGTCGCTTTGTTGTAATTTTCTACTTCGCGCAATTTTTCTTCCAGGTAGGGGCGTAGCAGTTTAATTTTGAGAAGGCCCGGAATTTCAGAGGCCGAAAGAAATCCGATACTTTGTACATCAATGAAAAGAGAACGCTTGATCCGTCGTCCACCGCTTTCACTCATGGCGCGCCAGTTTTTGAAAGAGGAAGATAGAAGTTCATAAGGAGGAATCGAAGTGATCGTATTATCCCAGTTTCGGATACGAACCGAAGTGAGCGAAACATCAATGACATCTCCGTCCGCGTTCTGTTTAGGGGCCTCGATCCAGTCTCCGGTGCGTATTAAGTCCAACGTCGCAATTTGTATTCCGGCGACAAATCCCAAAATGGTATCCTTGAACACCAGCATAAAGACAGCGGTCAGAGCGCCTAAGCCGGAGAGGAGAAACAGGGGACTTTTCTCGGAAATCTGAGAAAGCACGAGAATTGCGCAGACGATGAATCCTAGAAGCTTGATTGCCTGCAAAAGGCCTCGGATCGGAAGTCCCTTTTTTCGTGTATCCAATTGAATGATGGCTCCAATTGCGGAAAGAAGCGAATCCAAGACGAGGTAGGCTATAATGATGAAATAAATGTTATTTGCACGGGAAAGAATTTTTAACAATTCAGGATGCAAAGAAAGGACGTAGGGAAGCCCCATAGCAATAATGGTTGCAGGAATAATATGGGCCGAGCGATCCACCGCCTTGTACTGGACCAGCATATCATCCCACTGGCCTTTCGTGTGTTTAGCAAAATGCTTAAAAATGGGCGAAAATATTTTTTGCGCAATGAAAAGGGATAAAAGCGCCACGATACCCAAAACAATCAGACTGCGGTAAGGGAGAATGGCTTCAAAAATAATCGGTAAATATTCTTTCATAGAAAACAAGATACAAAAAGTCTACGCGGTTATATTCCTTCAGGGCGAAGGAGTGGAAAAGGTTTCCCGCCTTCCCGGTAAGGGGGCGCGCTTTTGTATATTCGCTCTATGGCCGAAAAAAAATTGCTCCTTTTAGATTCCTTTGCCCTCGCCTTCCGTATGTTTTATGCGTACGCTAAAACGCCTCTTATCAACAGTGAGGGTCATGACGTGTCTCTGGTGCACGGCTATTGGGGAGC
>MNYL01000248.1 GCA_001873075.1 Fibrobacteres bacterium CG2_30_45_31
AAGAGAGTTTTCCGTTCGCTACATAGAATTGAAAAAGACAGTGACAGGGGGGCAACGCCATTTTGTCGACATCCGCCACATTCCACGCACATACGAGATGCCGCCGCGAATCGGGGTTGTGTTTGATGCTTTCCAGCACCTGCGAAATCTGATCGATGTGACCGCCGTCCGCTGTGGGCCAGCTGCGCCATTGATGTCCGTAGACCGGGCCTAGGTTACCGTTCGTATCGGCCCATTCATCCCAGATGGAAACTTTATTGTCGTGCAGATATTGAACGTTGGTGTCTCCGCGAAGGAACCAGAGAAGTTCGACAATGATGGAGCGGAGATGAAGTTTTTTGGTGGTGAGACATGGAAAGCCGCGGGAAAGGTCGTAGCGGTTCTGACGACCGAAGACAGAAATCGTTCCTGTACCCGTGCGGTCATTCCGTTTTGTGCCATTCTCAATGATGTCGGAAAGAAGATCGAGGTAAACTTGCATGGGTAGAAAATAGTAATTTTGCTTTGTTGTTTTTGGCGTGTGATACGCAATCCCGCTTTCTCCGAGGAGTCCTTATGGCCGATAAACTTGAAGCTTTGTTCCATTTGCAAACGCAATTAAATGACTATGTGTTTGAGAAAAAAGATATTCGTGACCGCGAAGGCAAGGTGCTTTCTACGAAGACCCTTTTTGAACAAGGGAAAAACGAAGCCCCCAAAGGACCCAACACCGAAACAAACCTGTGGCTTGCCAATTACCTTAAAGCTCTCAACGATGAATCCCGCGAACTCGGCGATGAACTTCTCTGGAAATGGTGGAGCAAAGACACCCTGGACATGCAGAATATCCGCGTGGAAATCGTGGATCAGCTCCATTTCTGGTTGTCCCTTGCCATCACTGCCGGTATGGATGCCGATTCGGTTTTCGATATCTATCTTCAGAAAAATCAGGTGAATTTGAATCGCCAGAATAACGAATATTCGAAAACCAATAAAAACGAAATCGAGAACAAGAATATTCACAGTCGGCTTTAAAAATGGGAATTCTACGTAAGCCTGCTCTTGTCCGTTTAGTGATAGGGATTCTTGCCTCTGATGCGGCAGCCATTGAAGCTCTGCGCCCGCGATTACAAGAAAAATTCGGCAAAGAAGAACTGGATCTTCCTCCGTTTCCTTTTTCCTTCACCAACTATTACGAATCCGAAATTGGGAGTGCGCCCGTCCGCGCGTTTACCTGCTATGAAAAACTCATTGACCGAGAGGCAATCGTCGATATCAAACTCTGGACGAATGAGTTGGAACTACAATTGGCGAATGAAAAAGGGACGCCAGGACTTCGCCCCGTCAATTTAGATCCAGGCTATATGACCCTCGGGCAATTCTTTTTAGCGACCACTAAAGACCAGCGGCAGCGCGTCTATATTCGAAATGGTATTTTTGTGGAGCCGACACTTTTTTTTCAGGAAGGGCATTTCCACGCTTTTGACTGGACCTATCACGACTACCAAAGTCCCGAATACATCAAGTACTTAGAAGAAGTACGTAGGCGACTCGCCCACCAGCATACCACAGGCAAGCCCTACAATCAGCGTAGCACAACGCCTAAAACGCCCCCCAGAAACGAACCAGAAAAAAATAAAAAGTGAAAGGCCTCAAGCTCTAGCGAAGCATAATTCATCTTATTTTTAGTTTCTTACTTTTTCTCTTCCTTACGAAGATGCTTCACTTTTCTGAAATCGGGGGTCAGCTTTGCACAGAGAGAATCCGAAGGAGAGGAAATAAATATTTTCAAGTTCTTTTCAAACAGGCCTTCCAATTTCATTTGCACACGCCACTTGCTTCCCGCCGGGCATTCTTCCCACTTTTCTTTATTTACCGCGCGCCAAAAACCGATCCCTTGACTTTTAAATTCAAAATAATCAGAAGAAGACGGAACATAACCAATCATTTGAGAGGAACCTAACGCATTATTCTGAGTAAAATATTTTTTCTGAAGTTCAATATAATGGCTCGCCTCTCGGGAGATTTCTTCTACCTTTTTTGGGGTATCTCCAGTATCATTAGCACAACTCCGAAATACAAAAGAAGCAAAGAAAACCGCAATCAATAAACATCCAATAAAAATCAATGTCGATTTCACATTGGTTTTATCTTTTGCAAGGACTTCGGATTCCGTCACGTCAGGATCCGGCACCAATTTCAACCATTTAAATGCAATTAAAATTTGAGAACCGGTTTGAGGATATAACCACATAAAGATGCCGATGCCCATCACCAGAAGACCCACAATAAGAAGCAATGGAACCAACACATGCGCCACAGGCAAAAGAGTCTCGTTCAAGAGGTTTAAAAAATGCAACAGTTGTCGGTCTTCCGCAAAATTACGAGCGGCAAAACGGCCTGTAAAATTGGAATAACGCGCAAGCCCTAAATTGACCGCATTCTGTCCAAGGTCTTGCATAAATCCCATTATTTTGGCAAAAGTCACAAACAGAATTCCCACGAAAAGAATCGCGCCCGCAAAAGCCCTAACGGTTCTGACTTCTTTAAATCCTCGTTCCATTAGTCCAGCCCCGCCAATGTTTTCGCTAATTTCTTTGCCCCCGTAAAGTCCCATTTACCGCTACCCAGTTTTGGTACTGCATCCACTAAGAATACACGCCCAGGGAGCATCATCTGCGGAATTCCAGACTTGCGAAGTTCACGATGAATCGTATCCGCATCTTTTTCGCCGTGATACAAAAGAACAATTTTTTCACCCTTCGCTTCATCCGGAACGGATGTTGCCAAGTATTCACAACCGACAAGAATTCCCGTATCATTGATCCGCGATTCTACGGCACCAAGAGAAATCATTTCGCCACCCAACTTCGCAAAGCGACTGTAGCGATCCACAAGCGTTAAGAATCCATCGGGGTCCAAACGACCCTTATCACCCGTGCGATACCAGCGAATTCCATTCTGTTCAATAATAGCGGCCGCCGTCCTTTCTGGATCTTTCAAGTAACCTTTCATGATTTGGCAACCACCAATGAGTACCATCCCCTCTTGACCTTGAGGCAAATCTTCATTGGTATCCGGGTCTACAATACGCACAAAAGTGCCAGGAATAGGAACCCCCACAGAATCTAAATTCGAGCACGGTTCCATAGTGATAAAATCATCCAGCAAAAAATCTTCCGAGTTAAACGTTGCCACAGGAGCCGTTTCCGTGCAACCATAGCCTTCGTAAACTTCTTTCTTAAACTTGCGTGCAAATAAATCACGAATTTCAGGCCGCAATTTTTCCGCACCCGAAAGTACTAAACGCATATGTTTAAAACACATCGGATGGACCCAGCGGTTCACAGCCAATGCACGAAGAAACGTTGGCGTTCCAATCAAAATCGTCGCTTTAAATTCAGCACACACGCGCGCCATCGTTTTCACGTCTGTGGGATCTGCACATGTCACCATAGGAATACCATCCAAAAGGCTCATCAAAATCGTCGCTGTGAGTCCAAAGGAATGAAACAAAGGCAATTCAGCAAGCATCACATCATTGGGGCGAATGGTAAAAATACTATCCGCTTGTTGCACGTTTCCCACCATATTCTTGTGGGTAAGCATAACACCCTTGGGTGTCCCTTCCGAACCGGAACTAAAGAGAACCACTGCAGTATCCGAAAGTTTCGCATGCTTAAAGTAAAAAAGCTCTATCAGACGCGCAGGGAGAAATACCGCCGCCATCTGCGCTCTGAACCAGCTCCAGGGAGAAACCATTTTATCAATATCTTCAATGCAAATCAATTTACATACAGAACCAATCTGAAAAAAGTTGGTCCCTCTTTTTTGAATTTTATCAAGAAAAGCCCAGCTCGTCACAACGGTTTTTACATCGGCATTTTCAATACACTTAAGGACAGTATCCACACCCGCTGTATAATTCAGATTCACACTGGTTTTTCCAAGAGTCCAAATCGAAAGGAGCGAGCTCACGCCCTCCCAGCCTGGCGGGAACAAAAAACCAATATTTTGTTCTTTGTGCGTAATCTTCTTAAATTTTGAGCCATAAGCAAGAACTAAACGAATCAACTTAAAGCCCGTAACATGATCTCCTGTCGGACTATAAATTGCGACTTTTGAACCCACCATTTTTTTGCAGGCACGTATCCAAAGCGGGGCAAGCGTCGGGTAATAAGAAATCGAAAGTTGCCAAGCTTTCATGGAAAGTTCACGGAGTGCATTGCGAAGATCATATTCCGAAGTGGTGGAGGGCTTTTTCTTACCAAAAGCAACGGAAACCACCCGTGTTTCCGCAGGGCCAAACATGACACATTCACTCAGATAACTATAGGAACCACCCCACAAGCCTTGAATATAAAACGGAACAATAGAGATATCGAGACCCTTAATCGCTGTTGAATAATCAATAGAAAAGCGGCTGATGTTCGGAGATTTAGCAACTTCGCCTTCCGGGAAAATGACAACGGCCTCCCCCGCCTGAAGCGCTTTGCGAATGGCCCACATAGCAGGAGCAGGATCACGACGTTGAATACGAATAACCCCTAAAGATCTTAAAATCCAGCGGAAATACCATCTTTCATAATGGTCATTATTACTCGCCATACGCAGAGGGCGAGGACTCACCATTTGAAGCACCGCCCAATCAATAAAGCTGGAGTGATTTCCCAATAAAAGCACAGGGCCTTCACTCGGAATATTATCAATACCAGTGTTTTTTAACTTGTAACGAAAAGCAAAGAAAGTACGAAGGCAAGCACGAATCAGTGCCTGAGGCGTTTTACTCAAGGCCCAACCAGAACTGATCAACAATAGCACCGCGAGAATAATAAAGAAATCAGATTTTTCAATAGAAGTGTAATGCAATAAAAAAGCCTGTAATCCCAAGAATACACCGAGAAAAAGCATTTGCATCATATTGGATACTGCAAGAATACGCCCCGAAGAATCAGGACGCGTATTTTGTTGCAAAAGGGAATTCAGTATCACTGAAAAAACGCCAAAGAAAAAGCCAATCAATCCAAACAGAATAGAGTGTAAAAATTCATTGGAAAACAAAGCGATCAAAAGCATACTCACAGAACCGCCGAGTACGGAAATTGCAATGAGACCTGTTTCTACAAAATTCCGAGAAGCGCGCGCCGCAATAAAAGAACCCAAAACCATTCCCACCGCGGAGAAAAAGAGCCCGTACCGCAGTAGTGTCAAAATATTCTCGCCAGAAAAATCCTGAGAAAGCAAAATAAAGACCTGCGCAATTCCCCAGAACAAAGAAAGACCAATAATACTCACGCGAAGTAATGGGTTACTCCATGTCGCAGAAACCATGCGACGAATGGAACGGACCTTCATCGACGGACTCGACTGACCCACTTTTGGAAGCAAGAATGTGGCGATGGTTCCAATAATCCCCATCCCCACAAAAAGCCAAGGGAAATACTTCAACTGAAAATAGGATTCCGAATCTAACGAAATTCCCATCATCAATAAAGAAACACAGACAATGGCAAATACAGCAATGCCTTGCAAATAAGCATTCGCATAGGTTAAATACTGATTGCCATACATTTCTTTAAGAACACCATATTTAGCAGGACTATTGATTGCAAAAGCCGAAGCCAAAATAAGAACTTGCCAAAAAGCGATACTCTGATATCCCAAGCTGTAGCATGTCGCAATAGAAATCATCGTAATGGCAATGGCCAAAGAACTCCAAGCGATCACCTTTTCTTTAGGGTAAATATTCGAAAAATTCGCTGCGGGAGAGAGCATAAATAAATATGGAAGTAAGAATAATCCTTGCAATAGCGCACTATTTAAAAGAAAATCAACGCCACTATAAGACATGAATAGCCATTTTTCAAAAAAGAGAAACAACCCCATCTGCAAGAAGGAAGAAGCAAAAACAAAGATATAGTAAGGAATAGTCCCTTTAATTTTCCACATAAAAATCCTTAATTATGAGCCGCTAAATTCAAAGCCAACGATTTCGACTTCGCAAAATCGGCCTTGCCCGTTCCTAATTTTGGAACATCATCCACTTTAAAAGCAAGTCCTGGGACCATTAAAGGAGGGATTCCTGATTTACGCAATTCGCGTAATACCACATCCACATCCTTTTCGCCACTATATAAAAGAACAACACATTCGCCTTTCGCACTATCAGGGATCGCCGTCACCATATATTCGCATCCTTCCAAAATTTTCGTTTCATTAATACGAATTTCTACAGCACCCAAAGAGATCATTTCACCACCCAACTTCGCAAAACGACTATAGCGATCCACAATGGTCAAGAAGCCATCTTCATCCACATGGCCTTTATCACCCGTACGATACCAACGTTTTCCATTCAACTCCAGAATCGCTTCCGAAGTGAGAGATGAATTTTTGAAGTAACCCTTCATCACTTGACAGCCACCCACAAGAATCATACCATCTTGTCCAATGGGCAATTCTTCGTTGGTTTCCGGGTCTACAATCCGGTAAAGTGTTCCAGGAAGAGGCATTCCCACGGTTCCAATCTTATTGTTGACCTGCATAGTCATGTAGTCATCTAAGAGTATATTTTCCGTATTCACAGAAGCCACAGGAGTCGTTTCCGTGCAGCCATAACCTTCAAAAACTTCCTTGCCAAATTTGAGGCGGAACGCTTCCTGAATTTCCGGGCGGAGTTTTTCTGCACCCGCAATAATAATCCGCATGTGCTTAAACACCATCGGATGCACCCAGCGATTCACCGTAAAAGCACGAATGAAGGTGGGAGTACCAATCAGAACCGTCGCCTTGAATTCAGCACACACACGCGCCATTGTCTTAATATCCGTGGGGTCTGCAACCGTTATAATCGGAGACCCTTCTACCAGATTCAAAAGAACGGTCACCGTAAGCCCAAAAGAATGAAATAGCGGGAGTTCCGCAAGCATCACATCATTCTTCGTGACGTTAAAAATACAGGACATTTGCTGAATATTCCCCATCATGTTATAATGAGTCAGTTCAACACCCTTTGGCATGCCTTCTGTACCTGAGCTGAAGAGGATGGCCGCCGTATCAAAAAGTTTCACACGTTTGTAATAAAATAATTCAATGAAAAAAGGCGGGAGAATAAAACCTGTGAGCATATGGAACAGCATGACCGCTTTCGGAATGCCTTTCATAATATCTTCTGCGTAGACCAATTCGGCATCATTGCTGAGTACACTATAATCCACACCTTTAATCTTGAGTTTTTCCAAGAACTGGTGACTGGTAATCACCGTCTTGATTTCCGCTTTTGCGATGCACGTGGCGACAATATCGGGGGCAGAGGTATAATTGAGGTTCACATTCACCTTGCCTAGTACCCAACAAGATAAGTTTGCAATCACACCCGCTGCACTCGGAGGGAGCATAA
>MNYL01000194.1 GCA_001873075.1 Fibrobacteres bacterium CG2_30_45_31
GGGTATTGTGGGACTTCAGTGTGTGGCGGAGAATGAATCCGTTAAGAAAATATTGGAAGCCATTTCAGATGAAGAGACTGTGACTGCTGCTCGAGTAGAACGCCGTTGGATGCATCTTTTAGGGGGTGGTTGTCGCGTCCCTATGGGGGCGCTTCTTCAAAGAGAAGACGATGGCTACCATTTTCATGTTTATTTAGCGGATCCGCGGAATGGGAAATCATAGCGCAGAGAAAAAATATTTTCGCTCTCAGATTTTCACGGAGATTGGCTGGAGCGTTATGCGGAATTTTTTGCAAAGTGCTGTCATGATAAAAATATTCCCCTGCCTTCCGAGGTGGATGGAGAACATGCCCTGATGAATTTTTGGGGCAAGTGTCGGTAATTAGGTAATTATGTTGTTCATTGATACACGCATTTCTCCCCCTGATAAACGATGGGTAGAATCTGTGACTGTGGCGGGGAATACGGTGGTGCATATCCCTGCATTAGAGTGTGTCCCCACCGATATTTCTGTGGATTTGGATGGATTCGATGCTGCTTTTGTGGCAAGTCCGAGAGCGGCTAAACTCTTAAGTGATGAGCTTGCCCATTTTAAAGGTCTTGTTTGGGCGGTAGGAAAGGCCACTGCTCTCACTCTCAGGGAAACAGGAATTCAAGTGTCGCGAGTGGGAGATGCAAGTGGGGCAAGTACTTTTTTTGCTCAATTGGTAAAAGAATTGGATGGGAAGTTACCTGTCCATCGTCTGGCTTGGATTGCGGCGGAAGAAACTACAGAAAATCGGGAAGAAATGTCTCAAGTATACGGTATGGAGATCGTTCATTTCCCTGTGTATAGAACGGTTGCCACTCACCCTGATTTTCAGACCGTTTCTATTTTACCCAAACCTCGAACATGGCTTTTTTACTCTGGAAAAGCGGTTCAATGTTTCAAGGCCTACATTGATGGTGCTGATTGTGTGGAATTACATGGTCGCAGTGCTGCTATCGCGGGGGCAAATTTACTCAATGCGGTTATTAAACCGATTGCCCCTGAGTAATTCATTTTGGAAAATTTTTAGTTTATTTTTCTCCTGTTTTCCCCTTGAATGGGCATCCTTTCAATTTCTATATTCTGCCTCAATTAGCAGTAAAGAAATAAAATGAGACTAGACACGGTCTCGAGGACGTTTGTTTATGGATTTTTATGTGATTGTTGTAGGAATATTGTTTGCTCTTGCCATATTTGATTTGATTAATGGGGTGAGTAATGACGCTTGTAACTTTTTGAATTCAGCAGTTGGCTCTAAAGCCTTTCCCGTAAAAAAAGTTATGATTATCGCGGCTCTCGGCATCTTTGTCGGAGCCACTTTTTCTGATGGGATGATGGATGTGGCGCGGCATGGAATTTTCCAGCCACAATATTTTTATTTCGAAGAAATCATGGCCATTTGTATCGGCATGATGCTGAGTGATGTGATTCTTCTGGATATTTTCAATACTTTTGGTATGCCAACCTCCACCACCGTTTCCATGGTATTTGACCTTCTGGGGGGCTCTTTCGCCATTTCCATGCTCAAAATCATTAAATCTGGCGGCATGTATTCTATCGGTATGTTGATCAATACAGAAAAGGCGTTGTCGGTGATTTTTGCCATTTTTGTTTCTGTGGCACTTGCGTTTACTATCGGTTTGCTGGTGCAGTACATTGCCCGTGTATTATTCACGTTTGCTTATAAATCCCGTATGAAATATTTCATCGGCATTTTCGGGGGACTTTCGTTTACATCCATCGCCTATTTTATCCTGTTCAAGGGTTTTAGTGGTTCCATGCACATTTTACCCGCTGCCTTGACCAATGATACAACACACCTTCTCCTTGTTTTTTTTGTAGGATTTACGGTTCTTTCCCATATTCTCTATTTACTCCATGTTAACGTATTCAAAGTGATTGTGGGTTGTGGTACTTTTTCTCTGGCACTTTCTTTTGCCGGAAATGACTTGGTAAATTTCATAGGTGTCCCTTTGGCAGGTCTTTCTGCTTTTCAGGCTTATTCCGCGAGCGGTCTTGCTCCTGATGCTATTTTGATGACGGCGTTGCAAAGTTCTGAAAAGGGGCAGGGCTGGATTTTGACTCTTGCGGGCTTGATTATGGTTCTGGCTCTGACTTTTTCGAAAAAAACGAAAAAGGTGCTGAATACATCCGTTTCTCTTTCTGCTCAGGGTGTTTCTGAAGAACTTTTCGGGACGAATCCTGTGGCACGAGCCATTGTGCGGTGGACCCATTCCGTAAGTGCAACGATGGTCAGTGTTGTACCAGCACCCATACGTCGTTGGGTTGATTCGCGCTTTGATGATTCTAAGTTGCATTTGGAGGCCGATGGTGCCGCTTTTGATTTGATTCGCGCCTCGGTGAATCTGATGCTTGCAAGTTTACTTATTGCGGGAGGAACCTCTCTCAAGCTCCCACTCTCTACGACTTATGTAACCTTCATGGTGGCTATGGGGTCTTCACTTGCAGATAAGGCTTGGGGACGTGAGAGTGCTGTGTATCGGATTACGGGCGTGCTTTCTGTGATTGGTGGTTGGTTTATCACTGCTTTTGCCGCTTTCTTTAGCTGTTTTCTGGTAACGCTCGTTGTGTATTTTGGTGGCATTCCCGCAATTATTATTCTGTTCGGTATTGTTTCCACTATCCTTGTCCGTTCTTCGTTGCGTTTTAAGAAAAAAGAAGAGAAAATAGATGATTCTGCGGAACGATTTAGAACCATTATGCGTACGGAAGATGGCTCCGAAGTTTTGCGCTTGGTGCAGGAGCACCATACTCAGGAATGGGGCTGGTTCCTTGTTTGGGCCGAAGATTCCTACCGTGATGTTGTCACGGGATTTTTAGAAGAAGATCTTGATTTGTTACGTTCTATTGACCAGAAAGTGGAAGATGAGAAAAAACACATTAAACGTTTGAAACGCCAGGGATCTTTGTGCTCTCGTAAGATGAATACGGAAGATTCTGTATCCAAACGATTCTTTCTGTATCAGGCGAATGATTTTGCGGGTGATTTAGTGTTTAGTATGGAGCAGATATGTGAACCCTGCCTGCAGCATGTTGATAATCATTTCACTCCATTAGACAAAAAACAAACAGCCATGATGATGGAAATTATGCCGCTGATCCGCGATTTTGTCGAAGATTGCGCCCGTATGGTCTTGAATGTCAAATATGAAAATTACAAGGATCTTGCGGAACGGGGTCGTGAAATTGGGGCGAAAATTGTGGATGTGCGAAAGACAGAAATGCAAACAGTTAAAAGCATTAAATCGAATTCTCGTGGAGACTTAGTTTACTTGACGATTCTTTACGAATCAAAGGCTCTTGTAGATTGTGCCTTGTATTTGACGAAGGCAAGCCGTAAACTGATGACCGAGGAACCTTCCTGATGACTCCTTTAGATGCACTCCTCACAGAAGCAGGTATCAGCAATCACGCTCTTGCAGAGTGCTTCCCGGGTTTCTTAACGCACAAGACTATTCAAAAAGCACGGACAGGCAAACGCCCACTTTCGCGTCGTTCGCAAGTAATGGTCACTGAGGCTTTGAATCGGGTAATGATGCCGGAACATCCTTACAAACGGGATTTTCTTTTTCCTAGAATGGAAAGAACGCAGGCTTCTGAATCAAGCGTCCCAGAATCTGACTCTGAGTAAAGAAGCCCAGTTCCCGTGAATCCGGGCAACGGCTTCTTTTAGAACAGGTGAGAAAGTAACAATCTTCTTTGACAACGAAACTTTTAAGTTCACTTGAATCTTTCGTACTGAAAAGCTGTCGCCTAATTTGGATTCGGTTAGATCCTGGCTCTTCTCTTTGAATTTGGAGTTGAATTAAATAAAGTTCTTGCCAGGGGAGCCCATGAACTTCACGAAGACCAACGGGTCTCGCACCGATGCGAGTGCGCCCCACACGATCCAGAGAGAGTTCATGATTCCCTTGCCATAAGGAGGCTTCCACACGGAATTTACGAATTCCTTCTTGTTCTCTCAAAAGATTCGATGCGTAATCAAAACTTACGTCATTAAGACGATTGAGGAACAGGGTGTCTCCTGCTTTTGGGATATAGAACTTGCGCGTAGCGATGAATGCGCCTTCTTGGTCACCAGCCTCAATTTCGAGCGTATCTCCAGGGCCTGCTTTGATACGCCGCAACTGGAACTCTCCGCCGGGACGTTTCACGAGTAAAATATCACCCTTTTTCACCTTTTCTATACAATAGGGAAGTTTACAAACCCAAACTCTTTTTCCTTCTGGAATTAACGGGTACATAGATGCATCATTAAGAACTAAGGGTTCAATAGCATAAAGCCTCACCATGATGGCGAAAAGTACCATAAGAATGAGGACAAAAGCGTAAAAGAGGGTTCTGCCCGGAGAAGTTTCATGAAGTAATTTCTTGATTTGCTTTTCCGGAGTCATGAATTTAATCGTTCGTGCTGGTGGAATTATCCGAAAGTGAAAGAACGGCAAGGAATGCTTTTTGTGGCACTTCTACGCAACCAATTTGTTTCATTCTCTTTTTGCCTTCTTTCTGTTTTTCAAGAAGCTTGCGTTTACGGGTGATATCGCCGCCGTAACATTTGGCAAGAACGTCTTTACGAACCGCTTTCACTGTGCTTCGGCTGATGATTTTTCCACCGATAGCCCCTTGAATGGCCACATCAAATTGTTGGCGCGGAATGAGATCTTTAAGTTTGACGCAAATGGCGTTCCCGTACTGCACCGACTTATCGCGATGAATAATCACAGAGAATGCATCGACGGGATCCCCATTCAAAAGAATATCCAGTTTCACCAAATTATTTTGTCTGTATTCGCTTGGCTCATAGTCTAAACCTGCATAACCGCGGCTGACCGATTTGAGACGATCATAAAAATCGAACATCACTTCTCCGAGGGGAAGCTCATACTTGAGAATCACCTTCTCTTCGTCAAGATATTCCATCGTCTTAAACTCCCCGCGTTTTTCTTCACACAGGGTCATTAACGATCCCACAAAATCTTTGGGTGTAAAAATTTGAGCCTTCACATAAGGTTCTTCAATGTGGTCATAGCGGCTCGCATCGGGAAGTTTGGAGGGACTTTCAATTTTAACCATCGTGCCATCACTCATAAAAACGTGGTATTCCACGTTGGGCACGGTAGTGATGATGTCTACGCCAAATTCGCGGTCCAGGCGTTCCTGCACAATTTCCATGTGCAGAAGGCCTAAGAATCCCGTGCGGAATCCAAAGCCGAGAGCTTCAGATGTTTCGGGCTCCCAGGATAAAGCAGAATCGTTCAATTTCAGCTTTTCCAGGGCTTCGCGGAGATCTTTGTATTCCTCAGGATCAATAGGATAAATTCCCGAATAAATCATCGGAAGAATGTCTTTGTAACCGGGCAGAGCATGTTCTGCAGGCCTGGCTGCATCAGTGAGTGTGTCCCCAATGTTAACATCACTAATCGTCTTTACATTGGCAAGAACATAGCCGACCATCCCTGCGGAAAGCTCCGGCTTCGGATTCCTTTGCATGGTGAATGTGCCCACTTCAGTAACCATATAGTCACTGTTGGTTTTCATCATGCGCATACGCATTCCGGGACGGAGCGTTCCTTGAAAAATTCGAATGTAGTTGATTACACCACGATAACTATCATAAACGGAGTCAAAAATCAATGCCTGCAAAGGAGCGTCTTCATCCCCTGTAGGGCAGGGAATTTCATCGACGATTTTATTCAAAACGGTTTCGATGTTGAGACCTGTTTTAGCCGAAATTCTAGGAATGGAATCCGGGTCATATCCCAGTAAATCGCCGACAAGTTGAGCAATGTGATCGGGTTGTGCGCTCGGGAGATCTATTTTATTGAGTACGGGAATAATGGTGAGGTTGTTTTCTATCGCCAGATAAAGATTTGAAAGTGTTTGCGCTTCAATACCTTGTGTGGCATCCACCACCAGAATAGCACCTTCACAGGCGGCGAGAGAACGGCTGACTTCGTAAGTAAAGTCCACGTGCCCCGGAGTATCGATCATATTCAATTCATATTCACCATCTGGGCGATCATAGACCATACGAATGGCGTGCGCCTTGATGGTGATTCCGCGCTCTCGCTCCAAATCCATGTTGTCGAGGAGCTGGTTTGTCATCTCATTGGAGGACACCGTCTTGGTAAGCTCGATCATTCGGTCGGCGAGAGTCGATTTTCCGTGATCAATATGAGCGATGATGCTGAAATTTCGTATATGGGAGTGGTTTTTTGCCATTTTTCCAAATCTTATAAGGTTCGGGCACAAATATAGTTATGTATATTTTACCGCGGATTTTTTTTATTCTCCTCAAAGGGTATTTCGATGTCATTTAAGAAAGGATTGATCTTCGTTTTCCTCTTGTCGAGCCTCGCCTTTTCTGGTTCTGGGCAAGGTAAGGTTTTTCAAAAGGATTTCTCTCACATTTCTCAAATTCAAGCGGTACTCACCACCTATGAAGGTAAGATTATTGTGGATCTTGCTTTCAAGGAGGCTCCAAATACAGTTGCCAATTTTATTGATCTCGCGAATAAAGGCTTTTACAATGGGCTGACTTTTCATCGTGTGATTCCAGGCTTTATGATCCAAGGCGGTGATCCACAGGGTACTGGAGAAGGTGGACCAGGTTACACAATTGATGATGAAATAAATAATTTGAAACATGAGGTCGGAGTGATCTCAATGGCTAATAAGGGCCCCAATACGGGTGGCTCACAATTTTTTATCACACAAATGCCTCAGCCTCATCTCGATGGTAAGCACACTGTTTTTGGTCGTGTCACTGCGGGGTTAGACGTGGTATGTCGAATAGAATCAGATGATCCAATTCTCAAAATTGAGATTATTGAAAAGAAGAAGTAAGGGTACTATGAGCTCAAAACAAAAATCGTCGAAAAAAGCAGTCCCAGCAAAGAAAGCCCCGGCACCTGTTAAAAAGGTGGCCCCAGCAAAGAAAGCTCCGGCACCCGTTAAAAAGGTAGCCCCAGCAAAGAAAGCTCCGGTACCTGTTAAAAAGGTGGCCCCAGCAAAGAAGGCTCCAGCACCCGTTAAAAAGGTAGCCCCAGCAAAGAAAGCACCGGTACCCGTTAAAAAGGTAGCTCCAGCAAAGAAAGCTCCGGCGCCTGTGAAAAAGGTAGCTCCAGTAAAGAAAGCACCGGCCCCCGTGAAAAAGGCAGCTCCAGCAAAGAAGGCTCCGGTACCCGTGAAGAAGGTAGCTCCAGCAAAGAAAGCTCCGGTGCTATCGAAAAAGGTAGCTCCAGCAAAAAACTCGCCTGCTCCTGTTAAAGAAATTCCTGTTAAGCTAGAAACTAAAATGACTCCCGCTAAAAAAGTTGCGATTAAGGAAATACCTGCTCCTGTAGAAAAAGAACCAGCAGTGGATAAAATATCAGTGATGATGGATTTTCCCGCGGTTTTGCTCGGTGGTGGGAAAAAACTTACCAAGGTTCCATTCTTCATTGAAGTGGATGAACAAGAAGATCGAGTGAACAAAAAAAAGGTTTCATCAGAATTGAAGGGTGTTGAAAAGCC
>MNYL01000009.1 GCA_001873075.1 Fibrobacteres bacterium CG2_30_45_31
ACGCGGAGGGTGTTGCTGGTGATTTTGGCACTTCAGCAACTACCATTTGGCTCATTGAACCTGACTTTTTACAATATTCCGTTACGGGGGATGCTCTCAATACGAAATATGCCCAAGACGGTGGCGGCATTGCCGATGCCTCTCTTTGCGGCACTTACTTCAATCAAATTGTCACAGCCATTAAGACTTATCTCCCCAATGCGAAAATCGCCGTGGATATTTCCCCATGGCTCAACAGTGGCATTACCACCTGGTACAACAACTTCGATAAGAGTAAAATTGACTATCTCTACAATTCTGGTGGACGCACCCAGGGCAATGCAAGCCTGATCCGCAGCGATGCCAACAACACAGTCACCTGGGCTTCTGCAAGTGCAGCCATGGGTGGAAAAAAGATCATCGCAGACGATGGCTATGGCATCGGAGGTTCTACCAGCAACGATTATGGCGAATGGCTAAGCACAAGTAACCTCAATTCCCGCATTAGTGATGGCGTAATCAGTCTCACCGTTCAAGACCCTGGGAGTGATTTTACCTCTTTTGCAGGTAGCAATAACATCACCATTGCCTGTGGAACAACCCCCTCCTCTTCTTCCGTGGCTTCATCCTCGTCAGTGGCCTCTTCTTCCTCTATAAAGTCATCATCATCGGTTGCATCCTCTTCTTCTGTCGCATCGTCTTCCTCCGTGACGTCATCTTCTTCGGTCGTTTCCTCCTCTTCTGTCACATCATCGTCTTCTGTGAATTCGTCTTCTTCGATTAGCGTGACCACTTATTGGTCTGGAAATGTTCAGCTTGCAGACGCCACCGATGCGGGAGTTACCATTGGTCAATCTACGGACTGGTCTAGCGATCGCCTGGTGACTAAAGTTTTAGGAACATTGGTCGCGAATACAACATACACGCTTACCATGGATATAGCTCTCAATACAAACGCAACCATAGATGGTGTTACCGTTTCACTGAACTCTTATTGTAATGAATCTGAATCTGTGAGCGAAACGGCAAAAACAATCACCTGCACATTCACAGCCACTTCCAGCGAAGACGCCGTTCTCACACTGACTGCGCCAGGATCCCGTTGGGAATCAATTGTTCTTTCCAATATTTCTCTCGTCGGTGGAAATTTAGCCATCGCAGCAGTCACTAAATTTACTTATAACACCACGATTTCCTTACGCGCCGGTCAAACGATTCTCTGGGCAGTGAACAAGAATGCCACATTCCAAGTATTTGATCTTATGGGAAATCGAGTGACTCAAACCACCACAAAGAACATCGATCTCTCTGCGCTCCCTTCAGGACTTTATTTGGTCCAAGCGAAGGCTGGGGCGAACAAACAGATGATCCGAGTTAAGAATCCTTAAAAAGGCTTTGCATAAAGAAATACAATTTTACTCTAACGTTTAAAAAGGATTCCGCTGAGGGGTCCTTTTTTTGGGGCTTCTATATTTTAGTCCAGTCTTAGAGGCCAATGTTTCTTAGTTTGTGATTTTAAGTATACAATTCCCCTTTTTTGTCTCTTTAAGCTCTTGTAAAAGTATTGCTTTGCAAGTGTTTAGTGCCCTTTATTGCTACAAAAACCTTGACCATTCAGTCTTCATGGGAACAATCTTTTTTGAACGTTTGGCGAGAAGCTTCAATTCAAGGTTTCACAGCCGAATGCTGCAAGCACATAATTTTCACTTTCTCCGTTGCGATAATAACGATAAAGAGTTTCTTCTTCTAAGTCTAAAGCAAAACTTTGCCCCCACTCATGCATCGCCGCCTCTATTCGGTGACGAAACACGGAGAACCCGGAATCCGCATGATGTATGTTGTAGAAAAGAACCTCAGAGGGGAGGGAAAGCCCATTTTCGATTGTTTTAATATTATTAATGCTCATGTGAGCAAATATAAAACAAGAGAATGTCAATTTTTGTCATTTTAAGAGTTACTGAAAATCGTACATACTGTTGTAACTATTTTCAAGAACTTCATCTTCATTCGCCTTGATGTCGGGCTTGGTAGGGTCTTTTGGTTTTTGGAAACTTTCCTCATACTGCTTGGAAAGTTTGGCCACATATTCATTATTTTGCTCTACGCGTTTCCGCATACGATTGAGCTCTTCATCCGTAATCGTAAGCCTCGTTTGCATACGCAAATCAGCCGCTTTACCCCACAGAGTATTTCCATACTTCGTGCGCAACTCCTTGTAAGTATACAAGGCACTATCTCTTCCCGCAGGGTCTAATTCAAATATCGTCGCTTTCATGAATAAGGCTTGGACTCCCGAACGAGTGTCTGGGTATTCTTGGAAAATACTATCGTAAGCAACGAGGGCCTTCGCATAAGAAGAATCCACGGCGCCCATTTGATCTAAAGGAATCGCCTGAGCCGCAATCCACAAGCTCTCCGCTTTTAAGAAGCGTTCGTGCGCCAAATCGTCCCGAGTTTTCACTGTGATTCGCATCCCTAAATTCACTTGAGCTTGCTTCGCGTATTCCGAACTAGGATACTTTGCAATAATTTCCTTATAGAGAGCCTCAGACTTCTCCGGGTCCTTCTTAAATTCGTCATAGATAAAGGCCCGCGCATAGGTGGCACGCATGACAATGCTCGTATCTGGAGATTCCGTAATAATGACATCTAGACGTTTGAGAGAGCTATCCAATTCCGAAAGTTTGAACAAGAACAATTCAGCAATTTGAAATTCGGTATCAAAAAATTTCTTTTTCCCCAGTACCGAAGTGTCTGTCGCTGTTCCGTTTGCCTGCTGTAATAGCATTAACCGCTTTAAAGCATCGCGACGTTCACGACTATTGCGGCCCCAAGAACTGGAGGGTTTGGAAATAAAACTGCTGTCATAGCGAGCCAAGGCTTTTTCATAAAGGCGCTGTTCTGTTTGTGAAAAATCACCCAAATCATAATAGCCTCGAGCACTCGTTTCGGACTTGGGGTAATCCGTCACCACTTTTTGAAGCAGTTTTTCCCCCTCTGTCCAATTTTGAGCAAGCAATAGTAACTCCCCACGGCGCACTAAAATATCGGCGAGGTGATCCTCATAGTCTTTATTCTCGGCCATGGTTTTATATTCGTCCGCAGCCGCCAAATACCGTTCCTGATTCACTTCACACTCTGCGGCATGAAAGTCTGCAGCATAGCGGTCTCTTGTTATGAGTTCTTTTATCTCTTTTGCCTTATAATGTTCCCGCGCTTTGGGCCAGTTTTCCATTTTGAAATAGAGATCGGCCAAACGCAAATGAGCCTTGCCCCGCATGTAAGGAGTCCCGTTGGTATCCGCGAGCATGGCCTCCAGAGCCGCAATGGCTTGGTCTGGAAAATCGGCTTGTTCTTCAAGCAAGGAGAGCAAATTCAAGCCTTCGTGGTAATACGGGTGATCCGGTTTCAAAACAGGCTCTAAGGCGAAGCGGCTGATGTTGTATTCTCCGTTTTTATAAAGGCAATAGGCGCGCTGATACTCCACAGTCGGCATCGAATCATGGTCCGAAAAATAACGTTCAAATTCATCGTACTTAGTGATCGCCTTCGCCCATTCCCCCTTGTAGCGGAACGATTCGCCAATGAGGAAAACCGCTTTCGCTGTTTGACGTTCATTCTCTGGGAAGCGCTCCAAAATGCGCGAACCTTTTTCAATGACGCGGTCATATTTCTTCACTTCCTCGCCTTTAGCGACCGATTGTGAATCTCCCGGGAGACTGTCCAATCGAGCCTCGCGCATTTCGCCCGCTTCTTCATAGGCTCGTTCTGCATTAAACATGTGATTCAGGTAGGCACAGCAAGTACACCCCTGAAACAACCCCAAACTAACGAAGGCTGTTAGTGCAAAAAAAAGTGAGGACAAACGAAAATGCATAGCGTGAAAATACAAAAAGAGGGGTTCACTAATACTTATTGAGGTAGGTCAAATAATCACACAGCTTGGCTCCATCCGGGATTACCGAACGATCTAAGCGAACCATGCGCACTTCGGAGGGCTTTCCAATGATGCGAGCAAGAATTTCAAAGTTATCCCGAGTGTCCCAAACCGCCGCATCCATAATCGTTCCCCCACAATCGGTCTCACCCGTCGCACTACCGACACCAGAAAGGCGCGAATTTTGCTGGAGAAAATGACTGTAAACTTCGGGCGTCCGACCTTGAGGATTATTGACTACATTGGAATCCAAGATCAAAACATGGACACCAAAAAAGCGTTGTTTATCATTAAAGAGAACCGTGTACTGATGGAAGTAGGGCGGTTCATAAAATGTTTCTTGCCATACGTTGGGAGCAATCTGTTTGAAGTTTGCTATGGAATATTTTGCAAAGAACGCTTGGGGAGTGGCACCATATTTTACAAGATAATGTCCCAGGCTCGTTTCGAAATCATGGGAAGTCGTCGGCATGGTGCGTAGACTGTCTACGGCACGGTTCAAATCTTCGGCAAGGAGTCCCTCTTGCACTTCTGGCGAATGGGTCGCCACAGCTTCTTGTAAACGCAATTGAATATCTGGGTATTCTGGATCACGGGATTGGATTTCCATAAACTGGTTGCGCGCTTGGTCAAAGTCGCGACCTTTCAAATAGGCTTGGCCCAAGGCTTCGCGCAAGGGCAAATTATCAGGGTAAGCATTCACCAGGGGTTCCAGAATTTCGCAAGCGACGGTCGCGCGATCATGCGGAGTCAAACGTGTGGTAGAATTGCCGCCCCCTGGAGGAGATTTTTCTCCCAAGCTCAGCAAGGCTTCATTGGCTTTTTTGGAACCCGGGCAAAGTGCTAAGATGCGACGATAAATGCGTTCGGCATCATCAAATTGTCCTTTGTATTCTGCAAGGTAACCTTGCAAACGGAGCAAGTCTTCATCTGCAGGGAATTTAGGGAGTGCATACTCCACGACCAATGCGGAGCTATCCAGAGAGCCTTCATCGTGATAAAGCCAAGCGAGCAATCGATAAGGGGGCGCCCTATTTCCATGAGAAAGACTGATGGAAGCGCGGATTTCATCTGCGGCCTGAGAATAATGCTTTGCCGCAAAAAGGAGACGCGCATACAAGAAACGAACGTCTAAAATAGAAGGCGCTTTTTCACTCGCCAACCGCGCGAGTTCTAGGGCCGCAGCGTCACTCCCCTCACGTTCCGCGAGGCGACTATCAACGTAATAATCAACAACGCTTCCAGGATAATTTTTCTTGAGATTCTTCACTAAAACATCTAGACGCGATTCTTGTGCCGCGGTGAGAGAATCCAAATCGAATAGAGCATTCATCGCCCCCCACTGTGCTAAAAACACATTGGGGTATTGTAAGGCAATCGCTTCAAAAGTTTCTAAGGCTTCTTTATCATAGCCATTCACCGCGAGATCCATAGCGCGACGTAATTCCTGCTGTGTCGTTGCAGGCATTCTATCGAAGCCCTCCATTTTATTGGGGACATCGCCTTCAAGAATCGAGTTCCCTACAGGTAAGCCAAAAGGGATATTATCGACAACGATTTTCGTCGGCCCAAAGCGATCGTAAGCGGTATAAGAGAGAATCGCAATGAGGGCACCGCAAATAAGTGTCAGGAAAAAATAGGCAGCCTTACGCGCTTGTCGAGGACTAATGCGCATTACCCCCCCAAAAAGTCCGCAAGCTTTTCCTTATTTTCCTTGCTTTTCTGCAACTTACGCAAAGTTTTATTTTTGATTTGACGGACGCGTTCACGACTGAGTTTCAAGTCTTCGCCAATATCTTTGAGGGTGGTATCCTCAACCGTATCCAAACCGTAGAACATCCGAAGGATTTCTTCTTCGCGTTCCGGAAGCGCGGACAACGTATCTTTGATTAATTTTTTGCGTTCCTGCTTTTCCAGTTCATCTTCCTGATTCCCATCGGAACCCAGCACATCCATCAACGTGCTCACGGAATCACCCGAACCCGCGTCATCGCCAATCGGAGCATCCAACGAAATGTCCACGATCTTTTCCATGACTTCCACAATATCACGTTCGGAGTCTACAAACTCCGGCATGGAAATGGTGCGTTCGTAATCGCCCCCATTGGCCACAAGAGCGCGTTTGAATCGATTGACCAACGCGAGTTTGTTCGGCGGAATCCGAACCGAGCCCACCTGTTCAAAAAGTGCTTTTTGAATAGACTGGCGAATCCACCAGACCGCATAAGAAATGAACTTGACATCCTTTTCCATATCGAAGCGTTTTGCCGCTTTGAACAGACCCAAGTTTCCTTCATTGATCAAATCCAAAAGGGAGAGGCCTCGACCTTGGTACTTGCGAGCCACACTCACTACAAAGCGCAAATTGCCGCGAATGAGATGTTGCAACGCGGACTTGCGAATCTCAGGAGATTCACCCGTCTTGACTATTGAAATAAGTACGGTTTCTTCCTGAGGAGTCAGGGTGGGGTACCGATTCAAATCGCGGAAGTATAGAGATTCGTTAAAGTCGCTCATATAAACACATGCCTAGAATAACCACGCCATTTTTAATTCTGAGCAAAACCAATCGACATCACACGCTCCGATTGATTTGCAAAAGTGGGTTAAATATTGTTTTTTACTGCGTTTCCGTCAAACGGTTCAAGAGATCATAAGGGTAAATCCCGGTGCGATGGCCATCGGACCAGAGAATTCCCACCGCATAACGCCCTACCGACTGCAAACTCTCGATCTGAATATCCCCGGGCACCGTTTTCGGGTCCAAAAGGCGATCCCCGGAATGCTCATCTACACAAAGCGCGCAGGGGCAAGCGCAACGCAAGGCGTGCAGGGAAAAAAGCGAGCGGGAGCCCTCGTTCCATTCAAAGCCCAATTGACCTTCAGGCGTTTTGAAAATTTTCACAGGCTGAATCATTTTGCCTCCAGAGAAATCTCGGGGAGCTCTTCCCAACGCAAATTGAAATTACGGAGAACGGAGCCCTCGGATTCCACCAAAATTGAAAGGGATCGGACCACTTTTTCAGCAATGTCGACAAAGACACGAGCCGATTCGCTATTGGGGTAACGCAAAACCACGGGGGTTCCCAAATCGCCACAATCAGCAACACTTGGCTCCAGAGGAACCTTGCCTAGTAAAGGAACACCCAAGGCTTTCGCGATGCGTTCTCCCCCACCCGTACGAAAAATATTGTGACTTTTACCGCAGCCATCACAAATAAAGTAACTCATGTTTTCCACAATCCCTAACGCAGGGACTCCCACAGCATCAAACATGGCAAGGCCCTTCCGGCAATCGGCGAGAGCAACTTCTTGTGGCGTTGTCACCACTACAGCGGCGCTGATAGGGCAATTCTGCGTGAGCGTGAGCTGAATAT